>DATIPL010000878.1:0-6581 GCA_035471965.1 Gammaproteobacteria bacterium | reverse complement strand
GCTCCTTGATGCGCAAGAGATCGGCGACTTCCCGGGTGGTGAGAAATTTCGGCAGGGCCATTGGGAGCGGTTTCGGAGCGTTGGCGACGATGCTGAGTGGACTTACCGACGCCGTGAATCCTTCAAAGCGGGCGAGGCGCCGGACCCGGGAATTCTATCCGGCCCGTAACGGGTCGCCTACTGTGGGAAACGCGTGGCCGTCACCGTTGCAGGCGCAAGCCCTCCCGGGCCTTCGATCGCCGCAACGGCATGCGGAAAAGCTCGAGATGCGCACGTCGGCACATAGACGTCCTGACCGGACGGCCGATATAGTGAAATTCGACGTCTTGTCCCAGAGCCAATGAATCCGCTCGGTTTGTGCTTCACCGCCACTGCCGGCCGTAGAGGTCGGATGCTCGCGGCGCTGCTTAGCGCCGCTTTGCCGGCCTTTTTCCCGGCCGCCCGGGGAGAAGATGCGCCGGTCGTCGCCGCGGCGGCGAGCGCGCAGTTCGCTCTCGACGAGATCGCCGACGCTTTCCGGGCAGACACCGGACAGAGCGTCAGGATTTCCCTCGGCTCCTCCGGGAACCTCGCGCGGCAGATCCGACAGGGAGCGCCTTATCAAATCTTCCTTTCGGCCGATGAGCGCTTTGCGCTGGAACTCGCACGCGACGGATTCACCGAAGACAGGGGTCGACTTTATTCGATCGGGCGCCTCGTCCTCTATGTGCCGCACGCATCACCGCTGAAAGCGGACGGGTCTTTGCAGGATCTGCGCGCCGCGCTTGACGACGGTCGGCTGAAGAGATTCGCCATCGCCAATCCCGAGCACGCGCCATACGGCCAGCGCGCCGAGGAAGCGCTGCGCAGCGCGGGCTTGTGGGTGAGCATCCAGGATTACCTGGTATACGGCGAAAGCGTGGCGCAGGCGGCGCAGTTCGTGGCTTCTCAAAATGCGCAAGGAGGGATCATCGCCGAGTCGCTGGCCCGATCGGAAAAAGTCTCCGCGCTCGGATCCTTCGCCCTCATTCCTGAAAGCCGGCACCGGCCGCTACGCCAGCGCGTGGTGCTGGTCAAAGGCGCCGGCCCCGCGGCGAGACGGTTCTACCGGTATCTCGCCCAGCCCCCGGCGCGCGCCGTCTTAGCCAAGTACGGTTTCTCCCTCCCGAGCGAGCGGGAGTGAGGGGCTCAGGTTCTATGGACTGGAGCGCATTGTTTCTATCACTGCAGCTGGGCGCCCTGACCGTGCTTTTTCTGCTGCCTGTGGGCGTGATCGCCGGTCGGACGCTGGCTTACCGCAATTTCCCGGGAAAGGGCCTGGCCGAGGCGCTGGTTGCGCTGCCGCTGGTGTTGCCGCCGACGGTGGTCGGTTACTACCTGCTTGTGGCGTTCGGTGCCGCATCGCCCATCGGCAGAACCTGGGAGGCGCTGTATGGAAAACCGCTGGTGTTCAGCTTCGAGGGGCTGCTGCTCGCATCGCTGCTGTTCAATCTGCCGTTTGCAATCCTGCCCATGCAGCGGGGATTCGAAGCCATTCCCCGGGAGCTGCGCGATGCCGCCGCCTGCTGCGGCATGACCCCGTGGCGAATCCTGCGGCGCATCGAGCTGCCCCTCGCCTGGCCCGGAGTCTTGACGGCTTCGGTGCTGAGCTTTGCTCACACTCTAGGCGAGTTCGGCGTGGTGCTGATGGTGGGCGGAAACATTCCCGGCGAGACCGAGACCATCGCCATCTCCATTTACGATCGCGTGCAGGCGTTCGATACCGCTTCGGCGGGAAGAATGTCCGCTCTGCTGCTGTTCTTGTCGGTCGCGACCATTGCGGTCACCTTCGCGTTGTCGCGGCGGGTCGGCCGAAAGTTGAGCTGACGTGACCGGGCTCAGCGTTGCGCTTCGACAGGACACCCCGATCCCGCTGGACGCGAGCTTCGCCTGCGCGCCCGGTGAAGTGCTGGCCCTTGTGGGCCCTTCCGGCAGCGGCAAGTCCACAATCCTGAGGATTATCGCCGGCCTGTATCGACCACGCGAGGGCCGCGTCAGCGTCGACGGCGAACACTGGCTCGACACCGGCAAGGGCATTGCCGTTCCACCCCATCGACGAGCGGCTGGCATCGTGTTTCAAAGCTACGCCCTGTTCCCCCATATGACCGCCGTCGGCAACATCAGCGCAGCGCTGGAAAACCTGCCGACCCACGATCGACGCCGGCGGGCGGAGGAACTTTTGCGCCTCGTCAATCTCGGGGGACTCGAGGACAGGCGCCCGGCGGAGCTCTCCGGCGGCCAGCAGCAGCGGGTTGCGGTGGCGAGAGCCCTGGCGCGCGAGCCCGGGGTTCTGCTGCTGGACGAGCCGTTCTCGGCGGTGGACCGGCAAACCCGCGAGCGTCTCTACCGTGAGCTCGCCATCATTCGCCGCCGGCTTTCAATGCCGGTGGTGCTGGTCACCCATGATCTGACAGAGGCCCTGATGCTGGCCGATTCCCTGTGCCTGCTTCACCGCGGCCGTACGCTCCAGCACGGGCGGCCGCTCGACGTCATGCAGCGTCCCGCGACCGTCGAAGTGGCGCGGCTGGTGGGTCAACGCAATATTTTCACCGCTACCGTCGTTGAGCAGGATTCCGACACGGGATTCACCATCGTCGACTGGAACGGACACCGGATCGAGGCCGCATCGGCACCACAATTCCGGCCCGGCGACACGGTCGCCTGGCTGGTGCCGCACTCGAAAGTTCTGCTCCATCGCCGCGACCGTCCTTCCCGGGGAACAAAGGAAAATCCCGTTTCCGGCGTGATCAGCGAGCACGTGGTTCTCGGCGACACCACGGTCAGCGTACTCAACGTCGAGGGACGGGACGATCTGGCCATCACCTTCCATGTGCCGGCGCACGTTGCGGATCGCAACCGGCTGGCCGCCGGCGAGCGCGCGTCGGTTTCACTGCTCGCCCAGGCCATTCACCTGATGCCGGCGCCCGACGAGACGGAATCCAGCGAACGGCCGTAAGCGCCCGAGTTCTGATACAAGAAGCCGCTCAGCTTCCGGATTCCGGAGGGACCCCAAAGCATGAATGAGATACCGAACCTCTCGCTGAGCCATCTGGAGCTGTGCGTCGAAGACGTCGAGCGCATGGAGCGGTTCTACACCGAAGTGCTCGGATTCGCGGCCACCGACCGGAGAAAAGGGAAAAATGCGATGGTCTTCTTGAGCCGCAGTCCCGACGAGCATCACCAGATCGTGCTCAACTCCGGCGGTGACGGCAAACCCGGCGTGCTCGATCACGTCGCCCTGCGCGTCGATACCCTGGAGGGGCTCAGAAGCATCTTCCAACGACTGCAGATCCGTGACGACGTCGAGTTTGAAACGGTCTCCCACGGCAATACCTGGTCGATCTACGTGCGAGACCCGGAGGGCAACCGGGTGGAGGTGTTCACCGATACTCCTTGGCACGTGGCCCAGCCGGTCCGGTTCACAATCGATCTGAATTTGAACGACGGAGATCTGTTTATAGAGACCGTGGAACGGATACGACGGCTTCCTGGCTTCAGCCCGCTGCAGGCCTGGCGGGACGCGCACCGCAAGCGCTTCGGCGGCTGACCGGTCACGCCGCTGCCGGGTCAACGCCCCGGACGCCGGTTGAAACCCGGCCTGCATTATGTGAAGTTGATAAGTTCATTCACGCAGAGGACGCGCCTGTCTCGCGGAGATGAAACCCTGCGCGACACGCACTCGCCAAGGAAGCCCGAAGCGTCCCCAATGCCAAGGAGGCCATGGCACATTCCGAATCCAGGCTCGCAGTAAAAAACCTTTATAAGATTTTCGGCGACGATCCCGACGGCGCGCTGGAACGCCTCGGCCAGGGGGCGACCAAGGACGAAGTGCTGCGCGACACCGGCTGTGTCGTCGGCGTTTCCGACGTCTCGTTCGAGGTCGCCTCAGGGGAGATCTTCGTCGTCATGGGGTTGTCCGGATCCGGCAAATCCACCCTGATCCGCTGTATCAACCGGCTCATCACGCCCACCCGCGGCGAGATCCTGGTGGGCGACGAAGACCTGCTCGCGATGGACACCGAGCAACTGCGCGAGGTACGCCTCGAGCGCATGTCCATGGTGTTCCAGCACTTTGCCCTGTTTCCCCACATGACCGTGGCCGAGAACGTCGCCTTCGGGCTCAAGATCCGCGGCGTGGACCCGGAGCAGAGGCGTGAAAAAGCCCTGTCTTCCCTCAGGCTGGTGGGGCTCGAGGAGTGGGCCGACAGCCCGCCGGCGAACCTGAGCGGCGGCATGCAGCAGCGTGTGGGGCTGGCCCGCGGGCTCGCGGTCGATCCCGAGATCTTGTTGATGGACGAGCCCTTCAGCGCGCTCGACCCGCTCATCCGCCGCGACATGCAGCTCGAGCTGATCGAGCTGCAGCGTTCCATCGGCAACTCCATCGTCTTCATTACCCATGACCTGCACGAAGCGCTGATCCTCGGTCACCGCATCGCCATCATGAAAGACGGCCGCTTCGTGCAGATGGGCACGCCCGAGGAAATCGTGGTGAATCCCGCCGACGATTACGTCACCGAATTCACCCGCGACATCGACCGCGGCCGGGTGCTCCGCGTGGGCTCTATCGCCGAGCGGACGGAACCACTGCAGATGGACCGGAGTTCCCCCTCGGAGGCCGACAATCGGCTGCAGGAATCCGGGCGAAGCGCCATCCTCGTGGTGGACGGGAACGGTAAGCCGGTCGGCATGGTGACCCGGGCCGCTCTGTCCAGAAGCCCCGCCAGCGGGTCGGCTGAACTCAGCGACGTGATGACCCGCGACGTGCCCATGGCGCGCCAATCGACCCTGCTGATCGAAGCCTACGGCAAGTGCAGTAAGGGACTGCCGCTGGCGGTGGTGGACGACGAAGGGCGCCTCACCGGCACGGTGACGCCGGCCGCGGTGCTCAGTGCGCTCGCCTCCGACGACGCCGTCGACGAAAGCGAGTCAACCGAGGAAGACGACAACGGCACGCGGACTCGCGTGGCGGCTGGCTGACGTTCGAGCCGCCGCTGAAATTCGCACAGGACCGGAATCCGCACACTTGCGATCAAGATCGACCCTTAATAGACATGGCCAAGATATCCGACTACTACGTCCTGCCGCTTGACGACTGGATCGAGAGCTTCGTCAAGGATTGGGTGGTACCGAATTTTCGCGGCGTCTTCCAGGCGCTCAAATGGCCGGTGGACCAGGTTCTCGACGGTCTCGAGGCCTTCTTGCTGTGGGTTCCGTTTCCGGCGTTCCTGCTGGCGGTGACGCTGCTCGCCTGGCGCGTGGCCGGACGGGGCGTGGCGATCTTCACCTTCATCGCCGTCGCCGCCTTCGATCTGCTGGGCGTATGGAACGAGACGATGATTACGCTCGCCATGGTGTTGACCGCGGTGGTTTTCTGCGCGCTGGTCGGTATCCCGCTCGGCATCCTCGCTGCGCGCAGCGACCGCTTCGCCGCCGGTATCCGTCCGGTACTCGACATCATGCAGACCATTCCGGCCTTCGTGTACCTGGTGCCCATCGTCATGTTGTTCGGCGTCGGCATCGTGCCGGGGATCATCGCCACCATCATCTTCGCCATGCCTCCCATCATCCGTCTCACCAACCTGGGCATTCGCCAGGTGCAGGGTGATCTGGTGGAAGCGGCTTACGCCTTCGGCTCGACGCCGCGCCAGGTGCTTTGGGAGGTGCAGATCCCGCTGGCCATGCGCACCATCATGGCGGGCCTCAACCAGACGCTCATGCTTGCGCTTTCCATGGTGGTCATTGCGGCGCTTATCGGCGCCGGCGGACTCGGCCTCACGGTATTCACCGGCATCGGCCGGTTGGACGTGGGCGCGGCCGCTCTTGGCGGCATCGGCATCGTGCTCATGGCCATCGTCCTCGATCGCATGACCCAGGCGCTGGGCGAACCGAGACCGACCGCGCGCAAAGGTCCCGGATGGGCACGCCGTCTCGCCAAACGCCTCGGGCCGGTGAAAGGCTGAAACGGCGAGTGGTGCGCCTTCCCATGAAAATGCGTCGGGATGATCCACTGGACCGTGCACGGAGCCGCCCGGTGGGAAAAGCATCCCGGGAAATTGGGATCACGGCGCCGTACTTGAACTCCCCCCGCACCCGTCTGTTAGGGTGAATCAAATCTTTTATCGAGTCATCGACGCGCACCACGCATGCGCTCGATGCGGTCAGGAGGTTCAATTGAGCTGGAAAAAGCTGAATCAATGTTTACGCACGCTTGGGTTTGCCATCGTGACCACAGTGGTCTTCGGAACGGCGGCCGGCGTCCAGGCTGCACAACCCGGCGAGGGCGTGACGGTCAAGCCGGCGCGGGCGACCTGGGACACCGGTTGGTTCCAGACCGAGATATACATCAAGGCCCTGGAAGCACTCGGCTACGACGTCGATCGGCCGACCACCCTGGACAACCCACCCTTCTATCAGGCGGTCGCTCAGGGCGACGTGGATTTCTGGGTGAACGGCTGGTTCCCGCTTCACAACACCTACAAGAAGGATTTCCAGAGCGGCGCGACCACGGTCGGCTACGTCGCCAAGGGCGGCGCGCTTCAGGGCTACCTGATCGACAAGAAGAC
>DATIPL010000877.1:0-3735 GCA_035471965.1 Gammaproteobacteria bacterium | reverse complement strand
ACGGGACTTCGCCGGATCGAATGATGCATCGGCAAGGGTCTCCCTGGATGGCGCGGCTCGAGGGTCTCTGGATCACGCGGAGCTCGCGGGAAAGCTTCGAGGCGGCGAACCGATCCACGGGGACGACGCCTTTTCGGAGGTGGCGGCAGTGCTGGAAGCCCATTACCGGCCGCTGAAACGCAGCGGCTTCACACTCTTCTTCACCGGGCTCCCGGGCTCAGGCAAATCCGCCATCGCCAGGACAGTTCAGGCGCGGGTGGCGGAGCAGGATCCGCGCCCGACCACGTTTTTGGACGGGGACATCGCGCGCAAACGGTTTCCCAGGGGATTGGGCTTTTCCAGGGAAGATCATGAAACGAGCGTTCGCCGCATCGGCGCCGCTGCCGCCGACATCACCAAGAACGGCGGGGTTGCCATCTGCTGCCCCATAGCGCCGTACGCGGAAACGCGCAAGGCGGTGCGCGCGATGATCGAGCCCCACGGCCCGATGGTCGAAATACATGTCGCGAGGCCTTTCGAAGTCTGCGAACGCCGCGACGCCGGGGGAGCGTACAAGAAGGCGCGTGAAGGCCGGATACAGAACTTCAGCGCTGTCGAGGAGGCCTACGAAGCGCCGCCAAGTCCCGATATCCGCCTCGATGCTTCCACGTCCACTCCGGACGCGGCGGCAGCGCTCGTGCTCGCGCATCTGGTGAACACCGGACTCATCTCGAAGGCGTCGGATTGACGCTCGATGCTCGAGCTTGCTTCAGAGGCGGTCATCGTCTGCGACGCGCCGGCCACCCTACCCGGCGGAAAAGCTCGAGCCGCGCGCTTGCCGCGTTTCATCCCAGCCAGCGCTTCAGCATCCCCAGGCTTATCCGCTGTATCAGCGAGAGCGGCCGCTTTTTCAAGATGCAGGTCATATGCTGCCGGTCGCCGTTGCGGTCGAATATCTCCGACCATTGAACCCGGTCGGCCAGGTAACGCCGTTCCGCTTCGCTCATGTACTCGCTGCCGACGGGCGACCCTTCCGAGATCGCCTGGATGATTTCATAGGTGGTGCTTTGGCACTTGCCGACGCCGGTCTCGTAGTAGTCGACCGCCTTGCCGTCCTCGTAGAGGTCGATCCGCTGCATGAACGAGGTGTGAAGATCCTCTACGACGTAATAGCCTCCCGGGCGCACGTGGGGAAACAAATAGCCGAGGCTCGTTTGCTGCTGACCCATGGTGTGACCGCCGTCATCGATGATCAAATCGAAATCCGTGCCGGCATTGTCGATGATGGCCTGGAGCGTCGCGCGATCTTCCTGGTCGCCGACGTATGTAGTAATCCGATCGACCGGGTCCAGGTTTACCGGACCGAGATCCATGCCGTGAATGACGGCGTTGGGAAAGTAATCGCGCCACATGTAAAGCGAAGAACCGCCGAAGATCCCGATCTCCAGAACCTTGGCGATGCGTTTACGCTGCGTGCGCAGATGACGATCGTAAAAGGTGCAGAATCCGTGGGAGACTTTGTCGGTGCCGTACTGCGTGCCGATACGGCTCAGTAGATCGAGATCAGCGGCGGTGGTGCTCATCGACGCCGATTCTACAGAAAAACCGGCTTCGCCAGAAAATCGAAGCCGCAGTTATTTCCGATTCAGCCGTCGATCTCGGCGTAATTCACCCTTGGCGCCATGCGGCAGACCAGTTCGTAAGCAATGGTGCCGACGTGAGCAGCCACTTCTTCCGCCGGCAGACCGGGTCCCCACAGCACCACGCGATCACCGGCCTTCGCCTCGGGGTTCGGTCTCAAGTCGATGGTGATGAGGTCCATGGATACGCGTCCCGCCAGGGGACAACGCACTCCATCGACCAGCACCGGAGTGCCCGACGGCGCGTGCCGCGGGTAGCCGTCGCCGTAGCCGATGGCGGCAACGCCGATGCGCATGGGCTGCTCACACACGTAGGTACCGCCGTAGCCGATGCGATCCCCGCGCTCGACCTGGTTGACCGCGATCAGTCGCGTGTCCACCGACATCGCCGGAACCAGGCCGTGCTCGGCGCCGCTGCCGCCGGCGAACGGGGAGATCCCGTAGAGCATGATTCCGGGGCGCACCCAGTCGGCCCGGGCTTCCGCCCAGCCGAGCAGACCACCGGAGTTCGCGATGCTGCGCTCGGCGGACATGCCGCGGGTTTCGGCTTCGAACGCAGCGATCTGTTCGGCAACGCGCTGGCTTTGCGGCACGTCCGCGTCAGCCAGGTGCGTCATCAGCAACACCGATTCGATCACCGTGGCGCATCTCGACAGGCGGGCGTAATTCCGCTGCAAAACGGCAGCAGGAAAGCCCAGGCGGTGCATGCCGGTGTCGAGCTTGAGCCACGCTTTCAGTCGGGGTCCCGAGGGCGCGCCCTCGATCATTGCGATCTGGTGCTCGGAATGCACCACGATGTCGAGCTGCTGGCCGCGCGCCTCCTGAAGATCCTGATTCGATTCGACTCCGGAGAGCAGCACCACCGGCGCGGTGACGCCCGCGGTTCTGAGCGAAAGACCTTCATCCAGTTTCGCCACGCCGAAGGCGTCGGCTTCACCCAGCGCTCGCGCCACCGGCAGCAGCCCGTGACCGTAAGCGTTGGCCTTGACCACGGCCATGACTCTGGCGCCGGATGCGGCTTCCCGCGCCCGGTTGAGGTTATGGCGGAGCGCTCGAAGGTCGATCAGCGCCCGCGCCGGGCGCGTCATGGATAAAAACCGCCGGAATAGTCTTCGGGAGCGAAGCTTTCAAACCGCGTGTGCTGGCCGAGGAAGGTCAGCGTCACTTTGCCGATGGGACCGTTACGCTGCTTTCCGATAATGATCTCGGCCTTGCCCTTGTCCTTGCTGTCTTCGTGGTAGACCTCGTCCCTGTAGATGAAAAGGATGACGTCGGCATCCTGCTCTATGGCGCCGGACTCTCTCAGATCCGACATCACCGGGCGCTTGTCCTGACGCTGCTCCAGGCTGCGATTGAGCTGGGACAGCGCCACCAGCGGCACCCGGATCTCCTTGGCCAGCGCTTTCAGGCCGCGGGATATTTCCGAGATCTCCGTGGCCCGGTTTTCCTTGGTGCCGGGCACCTGCATGAGCTGCAGATAATCCACCACGACCAGACCCAGGTTCTTCTCGCGCTTGAGCCGCCGGCATCGGGCACGCAGATCGGTGGGCGTCAGCGCCGGCGTGTCGTCGATATAGATTTCCGTGCTGTTCAACAATTCCAGGGCGGAAGTCAGGCGCGGCCAATCGTCGTCTCCCAGCTTTCCGGTGCGGACCTTGTGCTGATCGATACGTCCGAGCGAAGAAAGCATGCGCATGGTGAGCTGCTCGGCGGGCATTTCCATGCTGAACACGGCGACCGCGAGCTTCTCCTTGATCGCGGCCTGCTCGACCACGTTCATGGCGAAAGCGGTCTTGCCCATGGACGGCCTTCCGGCAACGATGATCAGATCCGAGGGCTGCAGACCCGAGGTTTTCTGATCCAGATCATTAAAGCCGGTGGCCACGCCCGTGAGCGCCGTTTCGCTGTGATACAGCGTATCGATGCGATCCATGACGTCCACGAGAACCTCTCGGATCGGCGAGAAAACTCCCCCTGCGCGCGCGCCGCGTTCGGCGATTTCGAACACGCGCTGTTCGGCCCGGTCCACCAGATCCGCGGCCGACCGTCCCTCGGTATTGAATGCGGAGCCCGCGATCTCGGAACCGACCTCTATGAGGCCGCGGAGCACCGCGCG
>DATIPL010000876.1:0-3174 GCA_035471965.1 Gammaproteobacteria bacterium | reverse complement strand
CCGCAGCACCCTGAACGTATCGAAAACCTTTCGCCCCTCGAGATACCCTTTTTCCTTGATTTGCTTCTCCAGCTTTTCGATGCCCTCGTCGTCGATGAACAGCGACACTTCCCCGGTGTCGCAGAAATCCACCATGGTCGTGAGCAAAGTGGCGCTCTTGATGCGAGGGTCCTTTCTCGCCGCCATCCAGGCCAGCGTCGCGGACAGCAGTATGCCGCCGAGGCAGTAGCCCACCGCATTCACTTCACGCTCTCCGGTGGCTTTTTCGATGGCGTCCAGCGCCGCCAGGGGGCCTTCGAGCATGTAATCTTCGAAATCCTTGTGGGCGAGCTCCGCTCCCGGGTTCACCCAGGAGATCATGAACACCGTCTGTCCCTGGTCCACGAGCCACTGGATCATGGAGTTACCCGGCCGGAGGTCCATGACGTAGAACTTGTTCATCCATGGCGGGATGATCAGCAGCGGCCGTCGGGCCACCTCTTCCGTGGTCGGCGCATACTGGATGAGCTGCATGAGCTCGTTCTGGTACACCACCTTGCCCGGCGTCACCGCCAGATTCTTGCCCACCTCGAACGCCTCCATGTCGGTCATGGAGATGTCGAGACCGTCCCGGCTGCGGCATAAGTCGGCAAACAGGTTATTCAGCCCGTCCACCAGATTCTTGCCGCGTGATTCCAGTGTCTCGCGCAGCACGGCGGGATTGGTCAGGGCGAAGTTGGTGGGCGAGAGCGCGTCCAGCATCTGAGCGGTGGCAAACTCGAGCTTGCGCGAATCCTGCTCCTCCATGCCGTTCACGCCGGAAACGAGCTCCCGGCCGGTGCGGGTCAGCAGCAGATAGGTTTGCTTGATGCAGTCGAAAACGACGTTTTCGTCCCAGGCGTCGTCGGAGAAGCGCCGGTCGCCCGGTTCCGGTTCAATGACGGGGTCGACGTCGGCGCCGAAGCTGCGCTTGAAGGTGTTCTGCCAGATGCTGGAAAAGTCCCGCCAGAAATCCATCTGCACCCGGGCCAGCGTGACCGGGTCTGTCCACAGGCGCTTGGAGAACTGGATCCAGAGATTGCCCAGCCCCAGGGGATCGGGGATCGGCCCGCGGTGCCCGTTGACCCCGGCGTGAAACCCCTGGCCGGCGGCCCGGCGAAGGTTTTCCCGGGCAAGCCTGCCCGCAGCGCCCATGAGATTGAAAGCTGAAGGGGGTCCGGAAGTCTTTCTGCCACGGTCGTTGCCCATGCGAGAATCCTAGGACAGATCGCCCTTTGCAGCCGATTGTGCACCGCAATATACTGCAATGCGTCAAATTTGACAAACCCGTGAAGGGCCGGAAAGCGTTGCCTGTCGAGGCTTTCCGGCGGAATCCATGAAGCCGAAGGTGGAATTGAACCAGACCATGCCGCTCACCCGACCCGCACCCAGACAACTGCTGCACCAGCGCACCGTCACCTGCCGGGGCTACCGCCGGGACGACGGGCTGCTCGACATCGAGGGCCACCTGGAGGACACCAAGAGCTATCCGTTCCGCAACCGGGATCGAGGGGAGGTCCCCGCTGGTGAGCCCGTCCACGGAATGTGGCTGCGTCTGACCATAGACGAGGAACTGGAGATCCACGATGCCGAGGCTTCCACGGAGTTCGCCCCCTACGCCGTCTGTCCTCGCATTACTCCGAATTTCAAGCGGCTCACGGGGCTGCGTATCGGCGCCGGGTGGATGCGGGAGGTGCGAAAACGTGTCGGAGGGGTCCAGGGATGCACTCACCTGGTCGAGCTGCTCGGACCCATCGCCACCACCGCATTTCAGACGCTTGCCGGGCAGCGCAAGGCGCGCGAGCCGAAACCGCCGCTTACCCGCCCGTTTTTTCTGGACAGCTGCCACGCGCTCAGGAGCGATGGCGAGGTGGTGAAGCTCCATTGGCCGGCGTATTTCACGGGATGATCTGCCGGCTGAGCGGGGTGGCGTCGAGAACCCTCATCGACGATATCGGCGCGGCGCACCGGCCGGCCGAAGGCGAGGTGCGCATCGTCTCCCTGGTGCCGAGCATCACGGAGCTGATATTTGCCCTCGGGCTCGAAAAGCAGCTCGTCGGGCGAACGACCTTTTGCGTGCACCCGAGCCCCGGGGTGGCGTCCATCGCCAAGGTCGGTGGAACCAAGACGGTCAAGCTGGAGGCGCTCAAAGCACTGTCCCCGACCCACGTCGTCGTCAACGTGGACGAAAACCGCAAGCAGGACGTGGACGTGATGGCGCGCTGGGGGTGCCGCATCATCGTCACCCATCCCATTGATCCCATGGACAACCTGCGGCTCTACCGGCTCCTCGGCGGAATCTTTTGCCGCCAGCAGCGGGCCGAAGCCCTGTGCCGGGATTTCGAGCAGGCCCGCGCATCGCTGCTCGAGACGGCCGGGCGCCTGCCGCAACGTAATGTGCTTTACCTCATCTGGCGCAATCCGTGGATGACCATTTCCGAGGACACCTATATCTCCAGGACGCTGGCGCTCGCCGGCCTGAGATCAAAGGGGGGGCGGGCGGACGTGCGCTACCCGGAGATCGATTTCGGCGACGCCCTGATGAAGGAGGTCGACGTGGTGCTCTTGAGCAGCGAACCTTTTCCCTTCAAGCAGAAGCACGTGGAAGAAGTCCGCGCCCTCACCGAGCCGTGGCCGGTTTCGATCAGCATCATCGATGCGGAGATGGTGTCCTGGTACGGGCCGCGCGCCGTCCCGGGTTTACGCTATCTCCAATCTTTCGCCGAGGATCTGCCGACACGGTAGATTCCGGTACGAAACGCCAGCGCGCTCTATAATTCGAAAGGTCTTATCAACTGCCTGGTCACGCCGTTTATGGCCGTATCACCGCGAATCGTCTCCCTGCTCCCCAGCGCCACCGAAATCGTGTGCGCCGTGGGGTTCAAAGACAATCTGGTCGGGCGGTCCCACGAGTGTGACTTTCCTGAGGAGGTGGAAGATCTCCCGGTTTGTTCCTCGCCCCGAATCGAGATGGACGGCGACAGCAGCGAGATTGATGACTCGATTCGCGACATCGTTCGCCGCGGTCTCTCGGTTTACGAGGTCCGGGAGGATGTGCTCAAGTCGCTCAAGCCCGATTTCATCATCACGCAGACCCAGTGCGAGGTTTGCGCCGTAAGCGAGAAGCAGTTGAGGCGCGCGGTCCACGAATGGACG
>DATIPL010000875.1:0-13325 GCA_035471965.1 Gammaproteobacteria bacterium | reverse complement strand
GGCGAACGATTCGGAATACGGTCTCGCGTCTTCCGTCTGGTCTCGAGACGTTTCTAAAGCGATGCGCACGGCCGCCGCGCTTCAATACGGATGCACGTGGATCAACACTCATTTCATGCTCGCGAACGAGATGCCCCACGGCGGGATGAAGTCTTCGGGCTATGGAAAGGACATGTCCGTTTATGCCCTGGAGGACTACACGGTGGTGCGCCACGTCATGGTGAAGCTCTGAGTTTCCGCTCGAAGCGCACCGTGATTCGAGGCCGTCAATCGTGGCGCAGTCGCTCAGGCGACGGCCGGGCCGGTTTCTGCCGCCACGGATCCGAGCCGGCACGTGGCTGGGATATGGCTGATGCAAGGTCGCACCCGCCGGGCGGCTGCAACGGGAAAATCGGAGCATAAGGGAGACGCCCGTGATCGAGGAAAAGCTCACTGTCCGCGCCCTGAGCGTGCGCGCCGTCAACGTGCCCATGTCTCTGCCCCTGGTGACCGGCGGCGGCGCGGTATCCGCCGCGCCGCTGGCGCTGATCGATCTGGAAACCATGGAAGGCGTTACCGGGTGCGCATATGTTTTCTGTTACACCTCCGTTGCGCTCAAACCCGTTGTCACGCTGATCGGGAATCTCGGCGATGCATTGCAAGGGGAACGGGTCGCGCCGCTGGTAATGGAGGAAAAGCTGGGTAAGACCTTTCGCCTGCTTGGTCTCCAGGGGTTGACCGCCATGGCGACCGCCGGCATCGACATGGCGGCCTGGGACGCGCTGTCGAAGGCCGCCGGCGTTCCGCTCGCCCGCCTGCTGGGCGGCGAGCCGCAGCCCGTCGCGGCCTACAACAGCAAAGGGCTCGGAATCATCGGTCCCGAGGCCGTGGGCGAGGAGGCGGAGCGGCTTCTGGCGGAGGGATTCCGGGCGGTCAAGGTGCGTCTCGGCTACGCCGATGCAGCCGCCGATGTGGAAGTCGTGCGCGCGGTTCGGTCCGCCGTCGGCAACGAGATCGCGCTGATGTCCGACTACAACCAGTGCCTTACGGCAACCGAGGCGCAGCAGCGGATTGCGCGTCTGGATGAAGAGGATCTGCATTGGGTCGAGGAACCGGTGCGTTTCGACGACTACAGCGGCTGCGCCCGGATCCGGAGACAGGTGCGCACGCCGATCCAGATCGGCGAGAACTGCTGGGGCGCCCACGACATGGAAAAGGCGCTCGATGCCGGCGCCTGCGATTATTTCATGCCGGACGCGGTGAAGATCGGCGGCGTGAGCGGCTGGCTGCGGGCCGCCGCCCTGGCGGAATCCATCGGCATGCCGGTTTCGTCGCATTTGTATCCGGAAATCAGCGCCCACCTGCTCTCCGTCACGCCCACCCGGCACTGGCTGGAATACGTGGACTGGGCAAGTCCGGTACTGCAACAGCCCGTGACCGTGAAACAGGGATGCATTGCGCCATTGCAGGCAGCGGGAACGGGCATCGTCTGGAACGAAGACGCCGTCCGCCGTTACCAGGCCTGACTGCCGGCACGAAAAAGCCGGCTCAAAGCCGATTCCGTTCTCCCACGAGTAATGCGGCGGCCCCGGCATTGTGGCCGGGGCCTCCAATCTCCGGGCTTACGCCGCGGCGCGCTCCTCGAGCCACGCCTCCAGCGCATCGGCGCCGCCGATGTGCTGGCCGTTGACGAAGATCTGAGGTGTCGAGGTCGAGCCCGCCACCGCGCGCAGGGAGCGGTCGGTGTAGTCGCGATTGAGCACCAGCTCTTCGAAAGTCAGCCCCTTTGCAATCAGATGAGCCTTCGCCCGGCCACAGTGAGGGCAGCCCATGCGCGAGAACACGGTGATGTCATAGGGCTTGGGTGACTGAGGCGCGACGTACTCGAGCATGGTATCGGCGTCCGATACCTCGTACGGGTCGCCTGCCACTTCGGGCTCGATGAACATCTTCTCGATGACGCCGTCCTTCACCAGCATCGAGTAGCGCCACGAACGCTTGCCGAAGCCGAGATCGTCCTTGTCCACCAGCATGCCCATCTTCTCGGTGAACTCACCGTTACCGTCCGGCAGAAACCGGATTGCATCGGCGCGCTGGGCCTGCTGCCACTCGTTCATTACGAAGGCGTCGTTGACGGAGATGCAGATGATCTCGTCCACGCCGTGACGCTTGAACTCCGGCGCAAGCTGGTTGTACCGCGGCACGTGGGCCGAAGAGCAGGTGGGCGTGAACGCGCCCGGCAGCGAGAACACCACAACGGTCTTGCCGTCGAATACGTCCTCGCTGGCCACGTCGCGCCACTCATGGTTTTCCCGCACCCGGAATCGGGCGCTTGGAATTCTTTCCCCTTCATGATTTTTCAACATGTCTATTCAACTCCTGAAATTACGTAGTATTTGAATGAGCCGCACAGCGGTCCCGCCGGCAGCCTTTGATTGCTCGCTCTGAAATTCAGTTCGGCAGCATGCTGCGCAGCATCCAGGCGTTTTTCTCATGCACCTGCATGCGCTGGGTGAGCAAATCCGCCGTCGGTTCGTCGTTTGCCGATTCCACGATCGGAAACACGCCGCGCGCCGTGCGCACCACCGTCTCCTGCCCGGTCACGAGCTCGCGAATCATGTCGTCCGCGTTGGGCATCCCGGTTTCCTCCTGGATGGAAGAAAGCTCGGAAAAGGCTCGATAGGAGCCCGGAGCGGGGAAGCCGAGCGCCCGGATGCGTTCGGCGATCTCGTCCACCGCCCGGGCCAGCTCGGTGTACTGGTCTTCGAACATCGTGTGCAGGGTATTGAACTGGGGCCCGGTGACGTTCCAGTGATAGTTGTGGGTTTTCAGGTAGAGCGTGTAGCTGTCGGCGAGCAGCTTCGACAGACCATCGCAAATGGCCGCCCGCTTTTCCTCGGAAATGCCGATGTTGACGTTCATGGCGAGATTCCTTGCACATGTGGTGAAACCGGGGTTCAGCATAGGGCCCGGACATACTTCTATAAAGTAGTTTATATCTGATACTATATGCGGTAATTTAGATTATTAACGGAATCCATTCGCCGCCTGAAATGACCAGGAAACTTCCGACAACCAAGCAGTTACGCTACTTCACGGCCCTCGCGGAGCACCGGCACTTCGGCCAGGCGGCTCAGGCCTGCTTCGTCTCCCAATCCGCCTTCAGCTCGGCCATTCGGGAGCTGGAGAGTCAGCTCGAGGTGCAGCTGGTGGATCGCACCAACCGCCAGGTGACCATCACCGCCGTCGGCCAGGAGGTCGCCACCCAGGCGCGGCTCTGCCTGCGCGACATAGAAGATCTGGTCAACGTCGCCCGCACTCATCAGGAACCTCTGGCCGGCCCCCTGAGGCTCGGAGTCATTCCCACCATCGCGCCGTTTCTGCTGCCCAAGATTCTGCCCGTCGCGCGCAAGGCCTTCCCCAAGCTCAAGCTGTTTCTGCGCGAGGACACCACCGAAGCGCTGCACGCGCAGCTCATCGCAGGGGATCTAGATTTGATCTTGATTGCGTTCCCCTACGAGCTTCGCAAGGTGGAAATCAAACGCCTGTTCAAGGATCCTTTCCTTCTCGCGTGCCGCCAGGGGACCCGGCTCGTCGATCCGAAAAACTACCGCTTCAACCGGCTCAACGCCGACAGCGTGCTGCTGCTGGAAGACGGCCACTGCCTGCGAGAGCACGCCATCGACGCCTGTCGGCTGCGCAACATGGAAACCGTCAGCCGCTTCGCCGCCAGCAGCCTGCTTACCCTGGTGGAGATGGTGGATGCGGATCTCGGAATCACCTTCCTGCCCGGCATGGCGGAAGGGTCGGCGATGCTGAGAAACACGCGCGTAAAGACCTATCCGCTGAGCGACGGCAGTCACCGGGAGATTGGCCTTGCCTGGCGCAAGGGCAGCTCCCGCGCCGAGGAATTCGGGCGGCTCGGCGATCTCATCGCGGAATGTAATTCGAGCCTGGACGGGAACCGGAGCCACAAGACTCTATCGGTCGTAAACTGATCACTACTTGAATGAGCTCGCGCAGATGCTCGAACGAGTTTTGGAGTCGGTGCAGATGACGCCGGAAACAAAATACACAACCAGCGGTTCGGTCAATATCGCCTATCAGATATTCGGTCAAGGCGACGTCGATCTTCTGGTAGTGCCAGGCTGGGTCTCCAACATCGATACTTTCTGGGAGGAGCCGTCGGTCGTTCGTTTTTTCGAGCGACTTGCCGATTTCACCCGCGTAATTCTATTCGACAAGCGTGGCACCGGACTTTCCGATCGGGTCACCGAGACACCCACCCTGGAGGAACGAATGGATGACGTTCGCGCCGTGCTCGACGCGGTCGGCTCCGATCGCGCCGCATTGCTCGGGTATTCGGAGGGCGGACCCATGTGTGCCCTGTTTTCGGTTACCTATCCGCAGCGCACCCGCGCGCTTATCATGATCGGCAGCTATCCTAAAATGCTCGCTTCGGACGACTACCTCTTCGGTCGTTCAGTCGCTGAGCATGCGGAGTTTCTCTCTCGGCTGAGGCACGATTGGGGAGGTCCAGTCGGACTTGATCGGCGCGCGCCCAGCCGGATCCACGATTCACGGTTTTGCCGCTGGTGGGCGAAGTTCCTGCGAACCAGCGCAAGCCCTTCGACGGCGCTCGCCTTATCCACGATGAACGCGGAAATCGACATACGCCACCTGCTGTCCTCCATTCAGGTACCGACGCTGCTCATTCACGCAAAGGGCGATCGGACCATTGACGTGAGAGCAAGCCGTTTCATGGCGGAGCGAATTCCGAACTCGAGGCTGGTGGAACTCGATTCCGACGATCACCTGCCATTCGCCGATCCGGCTGACGACATTCTGGTAGAGGTGGAGGAGTTTCTTACCGGGACTCAGGCCGCACGGTCCGCGAACCGCGTCGTGACCACGATCATGTTCACTGACATTGTGGGCTCGACGAAGCTTGCCGCTGAAATGGGCGACCTGCGCTGGCGGGATTTGCTGGAGGCTCACCACTCGGCCGTGCGTCACGAGCTGGCGGTCTATCGTGGCAAGGAGATCAAGTCCACGGGCGATGGCTTTCACGCAATTTTCGATGGCCCGGCGAGAGCCATTCAGTGCGGCTGCGCAATCCGCAGGGCGGTAAAGCCCATGGGCCTGACCGTCCGCGTCGGGCTGCATACCGGCGAGTGTGAGATCAGAGGGGACAGTATCGAGGGCCTTGCAGTGCACCTTGCCGCCCGCGTTTCCGGTTTCGCCAACGCCGATCAGGTGGTCGTGTCCCAGACGGTCAAGGATCTGGTGGCGGGTTCGGGGCTCAAGTTCGAAGACCTCGGTCTGCAATCTTTCAAGGGCGTACCCGACGCATGGCGGGTGTACGGCGTGGTGAGCTAGGACGAAGAACATGGAGCCGACGCTGAGGAAGGACGTCACGACCCTGGTATTCGATCTCTACGGCACCGTGGTCGACATGCAGTCGGGTCTGACGGGGATCGCGCGGCCGTTCCTTCAGAAAAAGAAATGGCGCGGTGAAGCTCACCGCTTTGTTACCTGGTGGCGGCGCACGCATTTCGAAAACTCCATGATCGACGCGCTCTGCGACCGCGGCCACACGCCGTATCGCGAGATCGGCCAGCGCGCCGTGGCCTTCGTCATGGACCGGGCGGGAATCAGATATACAAACGACGAAGTGCGCTGGCTGGTCTCCCAGATCGAGCGGCTCAGGCCATTCCCCGACGTAATCGAGGCACTCGGCCGGCTCGAGCAACGCTATCGCCTGGCGATACTCTCCAATGGCGACCGCGACATGCTCGAAGCCGCCGGTCCCCACATCGGCTTCGAGTTCGACGCCATGATCTCGGTGGAGGAGGCCGGCTACTTCAAGCCCCACTTCGCCGCCTACGCCAAAGCCTGCGAAATCCTGAAGGAGAAACCGACGGCGATCCTGTTCGTGGCCAACCACGCCTTCGACTGCATCGGCGCCAAGGCCCAGGGCATGCGCACGGCGTTCAGCGACCGGCGCAAACGGCCTTTCGGCGAGACACCCTACAGCCCGGACGTCATCGTCGAGGACTTTACCGCACTGGCAAACGCACTGTTGAAAGGCGATTGAAGCTAGTCGCGCGTCTTTTATTTGAAGCTCATCCGGCAGAGCGCCCACAGAAAGACGGCGAAAAGTACGTGCGGGATGAGCGCGGCGACGATGAGCTTCGGGCTGACCGCGAGCCCCAGGAACCCCCAGCCGTTCACCGGGAAAAAGATGACCAACGCAATGATCCACAACATGAGCGCGAGCCCGAGCGCGCGGAGAAAGCTCAAGCGGTCGCGAAACAGCACAACAAAGACGACGGTCCAGCCGGTAGCGTAAGCCACGTGGAACAGCAGACCGACGGGCAGCGGTAGCGCACGGCCGAACACCGATTCCGCGAAAGCGAGGCTGGGGGGCTTGGGCATGGGCGAAATCCCGAGCTTGAAAACCGGCACCATCACCGCCGACAGCAAAAGCGAGTTCACGATCCCCACCCCGAGCGCCTTGATCGCGTCACTTTTGGAAAGGGCGTGAATCTTCATGAAATAAAGGTCTTGTTTCTTCCGGCTTCCGCAAGGGCCTCAACTACCCACGGCCCGCCGCTTCCTCGCGCGCTTTCGGTCAGCCGCGGCGGGTCGCGGCGGACAGTCGTCGGAACAGTCGAAGCCGCTTTCTTCACAGCACTGGTCCGATAAGAAAGCCGTCAGGTCGCGCAGGGCCACGAAGTCGGCGAGGTACCGGATCTGCCGCCCCGACCGGCGCCCCCGCACCAGACCCGCCTGACGCAGCCGGCTCAAATGAAACGACAGCGCCGTCGGCGGAATGCCCAGTCGGCGGCTGATGTCCCCGGCAGCGAGCCCCTCCGGGCCCGCTTTCAACAGCAGCCGAAGCACGCTCAACCGGGCTTCGTGGGCGAGGGCCGAGAGCACCCCGACGGCGGCTTTTTGTTCAATCATTCATGAAATATTGAACATAATCACGGGCGGCGTCAACCGGGGCGGATTTTGCCGTCGGCCCAACCCAGATTGGAAATTCCGGCGGGAATGGCTCCGCCGGCCTAATCTTGGAGGGGGTAATGAGCAGGCTTACTCACCTCATCGGCTGTCTCGCCTCGGCGATCCCCTCCTGCATTCTGATGGTGGTGCTGACGCGGACACGACTGCAAGGCGGCTGCAATCAAACTGTGACTTCCCACCTCGGTGGTTACGCCTATCCTTGAGTTCAGTCGTAAGAGCCTCCCGGCTGGAGCCCGGCCATGGCAATCATCAACATTGCCGAGCCCGACGTCACCCTGACGGACTATGGTCTGGCGCTGGAATGCGCCGTGTTTGCCGTGCTGCTCTACCGCCTGCGTGGCAGCGCCGGCTCTGCCCGCACCTGGTTCACCGTATTCTTCGCCGCGCTCAGTGCCGCAGCGCTCGCCGGTGGAACCGTCCACGGGTTTCTCTACGACGAGGCCAGCCTGGCCCACCAGGTGGCATGGAACGCAACCCTGATTGCCATCGGCGTGGTTGCGCTGTCGGCGTGGATGATCGGGAGCCGGTTCGAACTCGTTCGGCGCGCCGGCCCCTTGGTGCGCGGCACGGGTATCGCTCTCTTCATCGCTTATTGCCTCACTGTGCTGACGGTGCGCAATACTTTCGACGTCGCCATCATCCACTATCTGCCGGCGGTGTTTTTTCTGTTGGTCGCTTTTTCCGCCAGCTATCTCCGCAGTCGAAAACAGTATTGGCTCACCGGGCTGATTGGATTGTCGCTGACGCTGGTGGCGGCGGGCGTCCAGCAGCTGGGGATCGCGCTGCACCCGGTCTATTTCGATCACAATGCGCTTTATCACCTGATCCAGGCGGTCGCAGTGCTCATGCTGTTCGTGAGCGCCCGGACTATCGTTCCTCAGGGAGCAGAAAAATGATATCTCGTCGCAGCATGCTGAATCTGATTGCGAAGGCCGGCGCAGGGTTTGCACTGGCGCCCTGCGCGCTGCCCGCCGGCGCCACCATGAGTACCCGCTCTGTCGTCAATGACGTGCACTCCAAGCTCAACCCGACCCTGGTTCACGATATCGTTCCGGTGGACTCCGCGGCCGCGGTGCAATCCGCCATCCTGCGGGCCCGGGCGGAAAAACTTCCCGTCAGCATCGCCGGCGGGCGGCACGCCATGGGCGGCCAGCAGTTCGGCACCGGCACGCTGAACATCGACACCCGGAGCATGAACCGCGTGCTGCAGCTGGACCCGGATCGCGGCGTGGTCGAGGTGGAGGCCGGGATCCAATGGCCGGAGCTCATCAGTCGTCTCGGTGAAATGCAGGCAGGAAACGAGAAGCACTGGAGCATCATCCAGAAACAAACCGGCGCGGACCGGCTGTGCCTGGGCGGAGCGCTGGGCGCCAACATTCACGGCAGAGGACTCGAGCTCAAACCCATCATCGGTGACGTGGAGTCTTTAGTGCTGGTGGATGCCAGCGGCGAGGCGAGAGTCTGCAGCAGGAGCGAGAATCCCGAGCTCTTCCGTCTGGCCGTCGGCGGTTACGGCTTGTTCGGCGTCATTACCAGCCTCAGGCTGCGTCTCATGCCGCGGACGAAGATCCAGCGGGTGGTCGAGCTGGTTGAGATCGACGCGTTGATGCAGAGATTCGAGGAAAGGATCGCCGCCGGCTATCTCTACGGCGACTGCCAGTTCTCCATTGATCCGAAATCGCCGGACTATCTCAGGAAGGGCGTGTTCTCCTGCTACCAGCCGGTGGACGATTCGGTCCCCGTGCCGTCATCGCAGAAAGTGTTGAGCGCGGACGACTGGCG
Source organism: Gammaproteobacteria bacterium (assembly GCA_035471965.1). Taxonomy (GTDB): domain Bacteria; phylum Pseudomonadota; class Gammaproteobacteria; order HK1; family HK1; genus CAMYJH01. The sequence continues at coordinate 4,535 of DATIPL010000875.1, read as the reverse complement.
CAGGCTTTATCTGCTTTCCCACAACGATCCCGCGCGCATTTTCGATGTCTATTCGTCCTACTATCTCGGCACCTCGGGCCAGATCTACTGGTCGGACTCCCACCAGCTCAGCACCTACATCGACGACTACCATCAGCTGGTGGACCGGCAGACGGGAGCGGTCTTTCCGGGAACGGAGATGATCACCGAGGTTTACGTTCCCCGATCCGCGCTGGGCGCGCTGATGTCGAAACTGGCTGCCGATTTTCGCCGCCATGAGGTGCAGGTGATCTACGGAACCATACGGCTGATAGAGAAGGACGCGGATTCATTCCTCGCCTGGGCGAGGCGAAACTACGCCTGCGTGGTGATGAATCTTCACGTCGAGCATACTCCCCAGGGGATCTCGAAGAGCGCCGAAGACTTCCGGAGAATTATCGATCGCGCCATCGAATTGGACGGCAGCTACTTTCTGACCTACCACCGCTGGGCCTCTCGCAGGCAGGCGGAGATCTGCTATCCGCAGATGGCCAGGTTTTTGGATCTCAAGCGTCGCTACGATCCGGACGAAATTTTCCAAAGCGACTGGTACCGCCACTACCGACGGCTGTTCAGCTAGCGAGATTGTTTCCGAACCCGCGGCTGCTGACCTTTTCCGATGAAAGCCTTGCAGCGATAAATGTCTTCGCGCCGATGCCTCGCACAATCGTGAAAAATGCGGACTGGTCCGCCGGCCTTCTGCGCAAGCTCAACGCGAAAAGTTGGCCACTTTCGGTTTCGCAAGCCGCTCGAAATCGGCGTAGTCGAGCTGCAGCAGCTCGGTGTGCGATCCCGCGTTGAAGGCGATCTGGGCGTCTTTCGTGAGCGCCTCGTCGGCGAACACCTCCATGCCGTAGAGATTGCCGAAAGGTGGCATGGCGCCCAGCTCGACCCCCTGGAACGCGTCCTTGAAGTCGTCCTCAGTCGCGAGCGTGACCGACTTGGCATTCGCTGCTCCGCGGAGAAGATCCAAATCCACCTGGTCGGTGGCGCGAAGCACCGCCATCGCCATCTTGCCGTCCATATTGACCATGACGGTCTTGGCTATTTCGCGCCCCGGTATGTGCGCCGCCGCGGCGATCTTCTGGGCGGTGTAAGCGGGTGAATGGCGGATGGTAACGTACTCCACGTTGTTGTCGTCGAGAAAGCGGGTAAGTTTATTGATGGGCATGGGACCTCCGCGACCTTGCCGCCGGCGCGGGACGCGCCTGCGTCCGGATTGAGGGTGTAGAAATATTATCCGCTCGATGAATAAAGAAAAAAACGATCTGGATCAATGGCGGCGATGGTTCAAAATGCGGTAACTTGAAACTTGCAGTCGACTGGTACGCTAAGCTTATGCCGGCCCGCAAAAAGCCCATGGACATCGACCGGCTCGAGCGCGCCGTGAAACTCGCTCGACGGGACCATGAACGCCGTATGCGCGGCTTTCGACAGCAGGCGCTAAGGCTCTTTCCCTGGATCTGCGCACGATGCGGGCGCGAATTCATCCATGACAGCCTGCGCGAGCTTACCGTTCACCACAAGGACCACGACCACGACAACAACCCCACGGACGGCAGCAACTGGGAGCTTCTGTGCCTCTACTGTCACGACCGGGAGCACGACCATCTGCTGTCGGACGGAGAAGGCGAAAGGCCGCAGGGGTCGGCGCCGGAGCAGACGACCCGCTACAGGCCTTTTGAAGGACTGGAGGCGCTTTTGAAGGGGAAGAAATAAACCGGACGGCAATCGCCGACGCGAAACTCCGCCCAGGAGCCTGAACGGGTTTAGATTCGGTCGGCCGGCAGTCGTTTCGCCGCGGTTTCAGCGTTCCTCGAGGCGGGCGGCGGGAGGTCCGACGGCGCCATTTGCGGGGACTCCTTCTCCACCGGTGCGGGCTCATTCCGGGACGGCTCTTTCGGTCCGGATTTCGCGCTGGCGAGGTTTTTCTGTTTTTCGCAGATGAACGCGGAGTGAGCTTTGCGGTCGATGTGGCCGTCTATCTTGCCGGGATCGCAGCCCATGTCCGCCAGTTTCTGCTCCTCCTTTCGAACCGTCAGCAGGGCCTGCTCGATCGCCTTATTCAGCCCGCGGGTATGCACCGCGAGACCGTAGACGTCGGACTGAAAAACGGCCATGGCCATTCCGACCACCTGCCCCACACGGTTGACGATGGGGCCGCCGCTCAAGCCCGGGTGCAGGGGCGTATCCAGCTCCATCACCTGAGGTCCGACCACGCGTACGAATCCGCGAACCGCTTGAGGTATGGCGACACCTTCGCGCAGACGGGAAAACGGGTATCCCACCGCAAGCACGTCGTCCAGCGGCTCCGTCTTGCTCTCGGCCAGCTCGAGGCGCTCGAACCGGGTATCGAAGTCCATGATCTGAAACACCGCCACGTCGCTGCCGTCGGGGACAGGCACCGGCACCATCACCATTCCGGCGGGGGTCGATGCCAGCTCTTCCGAGATATTGATCTTTGGCGAATACAGAAACCTCAGGCCCTTTTCGTCCTGGTCGCTGCGGTAGCCGGTCTCCGAGGAGATCTCCTTTTCATCCTTTGACTCGTCCATTACAGTGGATCCCGTCCTCCATACGCTCCAGCGTACGCTGTCGGGCACGTACTTGACGAGGCCGAGTTCTTTCAGCATCAGAAACTCGCGCTCGTAACGCCAGGGAAACAGGACGTGCTGCGCGGTCAGCCCGAGCCCGTCCTCGGCGATCAGGAATCCGGTGCCAAAGGAGTTGTACTCGGATATCTCGTTGGATCGGGTGATCTCGACCTTGTACTGGGTGTGTATGAAGACGACGGACCGGCTCGCAGTTTCCAGAATCCGTTTGTACAGTTCCCCTTCGGGCTCCTGCGACTTGATCTGAGATTTGACGGACTCAAACAACCGTCCCTCCAGATCTTTGAAGTTCTTGTACGTATCGACCATCTTGGAGGAGAAATCCTCGCGCAATGAGGCGATGCGCTCTCGCGTTTCCTGCTCGAGCTGTTCCCGTGTTCTCGTATCTTCTTCGCTCAACCGCGCAAGATTCTCACGCGCGCGCGCGTTGATTTCGTTCAGTCTACGGTCGAACTCCACGCGGATGTCCCGGTTGGACGCTTCTTGCAACAGCTGCAATTCCGATATGGCGCCCGAGAGCTGATTTTCAGTCGATTCGAGACGACGGAGCGTATCCGTGACCCGGCTTTGCGTACGCTGTACGTCCGCTTCGGCCCGGGCGAGTCTCTGTTCGGCGCTGACCAGCTGCATCTGCGCCTGCTTCAGGACCGTGTACACGTAGCCGGCGTATCCCGATCCGACGACTGTCAGCAGCAGCATCGCCACGGCGAGAAACTGCCGCCGTATGTACCAGGGCGTGAGCACGTCCGCCACCAGGCTGTAAAGCCGGTTCCCGGACTTGTCGGTGACGTCCAGCTGGCTGCCGCGTCTCAAATGCCGTTCGGGCTCCTCGATGGTTTTTCCATCGACGGCCACCGTGACGAAATTCTTGAGCTCGTCAGGAGGGATCTCAGTGGAGAACTTGAGCGTGCTCCCGTCACGGCACAGCTCGAAAAGAACGTCCGGACCGGTGCCCTCCGGAAGGCGCATCTCGCAGTCCTCGGCGAACCCGCAGCGCAGGCGCTGCGGAAACTTGCCTTTCAGCAGTCGATGGTCGGCGGCGTCCTGGAATCGGACGTGGATCGGCCTGTCGGTGGAGCGCCTGGACGGTTTCATCGCTGACCTGGGATCGACCGCCGGGGACTCGCCGCCGTAAAACGCCGCCACCGCGCCAAATGGGCGGCGTCCGGCCCCTGCCTTGCGCTCGGGTACATGCGCGGCCCCGCGATCGATCAAAAAACCCTTCTATTTCTAATAGTTGATGAGACTGCGCGCGTCCAGCCGAGTTGGGAATCGATGTGACGCCCGACCGAGCCGTCGAGAAGCACATACTGCGGAAGAGGATTCGCCCGCATCTTCGGCATTGCGCCAGGAAAAGCCGCTCGATGCGCCTGCGGCTGCGGTTTCGCACCGTTTCCGTCGCGCGCCTTGCAGCCCCGGGCTCCCGTCTGTTCTCGCCTCGCGCGCTCGCGGAAAATGCGGGCTCAGAGGATCTGGCTCAAGAACTCCCGCGTTCGCGGGTCTTTGGCTTCCTTGAAGAAGGTTCCGGGGGGGCCGTGCTCGACGATGACGCCGCGGTCGGTGAAGTAGATGTGGTTGGCGAGCTCGCGGGCGAAGCCCATCTCGTGGGTGACCAGCATGCAGGTCATGCCGTCCTCGGCCAGGTCGCGGATGGTGACCAGCACCTCCTTGACCGTTTCCGGGTCCAGGGCCGCGGTGACCTCGTCGAACAGCATGACGTCGGGATTCATGGCCAGCGACCGGGCGATAGCGACGCGCTGCTGCTGGCCGCCGGAGAGCTCGCCGGGGTAGTTGTTCTCCTTGCCTTCCAGCCGGACTTTTTTTATCAGCCCTCGAGCATGCTCCTCCACCTCCGTTTTGTCCTTTTTCAGAACGTGTATGGGAGCCATCATCACGTTCTGGATT
>DATIPL010000874.1:0-2908 GCA_035471965.1 Gammaproteobacteria bacterium | reverse complement strand
TTTCCACGTCGAGCCGAGGCCCTTCGGGGCCCGGCGGGATCTGCTGATATGCAGCCAGGGCTTGCTCGTTTTCGCCCGTCGCCGCCAGCGCGTCGGCGAGGATGTGCCAGCTCTCCGCCGCCTGCGGCGACGCGGCGATTTCGGAGCGGGCGGCCGCGGCGGCTTCGGAAAAACGTCCGGCTTCGAGCAGCGCGCGGGCATCGGTCGAAATCGTCTCTTCGGCGGCAAGCGGAGACATGATCAATCCGACGAGTGCCAGCACGACCAGACGCATTACTTCACCTGCCTGGCGCGATATTCGCGGCGATTGAGAGCAAGCTCCACCAGCAACGCCTCCAGCCGCTGGAGATAATCGGCGTGCTCCAGCGAGCGTTTCTTTCGTTTGGTCTCTTCGATCCGGTCCACCAGGCGTCGCGCCTGGATCTGAAGCGCCAGCGCCTCGCGGCCGGCAGTCGTGTCGGCGGCGGCCGGCGCCTGCAGGCGTACCCGGGCGGCCAGCATGCCGTCCCCTTCATCGGCGCCCGGGTCGCGGCTTCCCGCGCCGTCGCCGTCATCGTCGAGCATCGCGTGCTCGGTGCGAATGCGTCCCTCGGTCTCGAAACCGCGGGCGACCTCTCGGGTGGCGTAACGAAACGCCTCCAGCAGCGAAACCTCTTTGTCTTTGTCGAGATCCGCGGCGTCTTCCGCGAAGGCGTCGACGAAATGACCACCGAAGCGGGTATGCTGATTTTCAGCCGTGTTCGCGGTGGCCGTGATGATGATTCTGCCGGGCCCGGACAGCGCCTCGACGAACGGCGCGCTCGAAGGCGCCGCGATGACCGCTACCGCGGTTCTGCCCGAGAGCGCATCCAGCGCTGCCGCAAGCTCCGCGGCGGAAAGATCCGGCCCGGGAAGGTTCAACAATGCGCGTCCGCCGCTGGCGCTGGCGTGACCCAGGTACACCAGCGCCACAACGTCGCCCTCGCCAGCGGTCCGGGCCAGACGATCAATGGTCTCGAGCACTTGTTGCTTGCTCGACACGGCAGTGATGAATTCCGGATCCCGCGAAGGATCTTCCGCAAGGCGGATCACGCGAGCCGGTGAAATACCGAGCCGCGTGGTGGCCACCTGATTCAGGGTCGTCGCCCAGCGGTGAAACAAATCCGAGTAATACTTCTCGCCACCCAGGCCGCTGACGATGATCATATGAGGCTGCGCGGTCCGCGCTTCGACGCCCGCGCCGAGCAGTGAGGCAAGCAGGAACGCAAGCGGAAAAACGCGCGCGCTCATGCCATGCCCCGCCGCCGCCGCCACGCCCATTCGAGACAAGCGAGCGCGACCAGCGCAATCAGCAGCGCCGGCGCGTCTCGAAGCGGAAGTCGTTTTTCCACCCGAACCGTGGCCGTGGTGTCGTCGATGTTCTCGATCAGTTCCTCCGCGTCGGCGGCGATGAAGAAGCGACCGCCGGTGTCCTCGGCGAGCCGGGCAAGCTTCGGCGCGTCGAGCTCGGCCGAGTGAAACTCTCGGCCCGACCCGGAGACCTCGATCGAGGCGGAGGTTTCGATTGATTCGCCGTCCGGATCTTCGAGCCTCAGGCGAAACTCGTGGCGCCCAATTTCCCGGGCTATAAAATCGGCGTGACGCAATCCGTCTTTATTGACCGCGCGCTGAAGGGCGACGTCCTCCACTTTTCCGAGCGGAGTGGTGACTTCCAGCGTCACCTTGGAGTCCGGGAGCGGAAAAAATCTCGTATCCAGCGATTGCGTCTCGATGGAGATGCTTTGCCCGAGGGCCGCCTCGGCAGGCGAGACGGTGAGCTGGGCGCGGCCGCCCGCCGGCCGCGCGACGTGCCGGAGGAGATTGCGCCATAAGCGCTCATGGGTTTCATCTTCGATAGAAACGTCGGCGTGCATCTGCCAACGCCAGGAGTCGCGCACCGGGAACGCGGCTACGGTGCCGCGTCCGTAGCGCTGCCAGGCGAGGATCACCAGCGGCTGCCCGGATCCGTCAGTGCCCTCGAGCACGGTGGTGGCGCCCGGCTTGGAACGGCGGATCGGATTCACCACCGTGAGCGGCGGAAGCTGTTCCCAGGAAGCGTAGATCTGATCCGATTTGGCCAGCCGCAGCAATGGATTGTCGCCATGGCTCGCGGAGGGGCGTACCGCCACCTGGGCCCTGTACACGCTGGCCGCGGCCGGAAGCACTACCGGTGAGAGTCCGGCCAGCGTCGATTCCGAATAGCCGCCCTCGGCGAAGGCGCGCCGGCCTCCGAGCAGCACCAGCCCGCCGCCACGTCTGCCCACGAACTCCCGCAATCGGGATTGCAGCGTTTCATCCAGCAGGTCGTTGCCGATGCTGCCCAGCACCACCGCGTCGTAGCGAAACAGCGCCTCTTCGGAACCCGGCAGTCCTTCGGCCAGCTCGTCGGCATCTTCCACGCCCAGTCGGTAGTACTTGTTCTCCGCCGTGCGCACCAGGGATACCAGCCGGATGGCGTCATCCGCCGCGACGGCGCGGCGAAGGAACTTGACCTCGAACCGTGGCTCGCCCTCGATGTGCAGAACGCGAACGGGATCGCCACGTACGTCCACCGCGCGCTGCGACGTGTTGTTTTCCAGAAGGCTCTCGCCGGGTTCGGGCGCGATGCGGAAAACCATCCGTCGTGGTCCGGGCTGCGAGAACTCGAGTGGAACGCGAAGCGTCACCGGCCGGTCGCCAGCCGGAAGCGTCAACGAATGCTCCGTCACAATGGCGCTTTCTTCCTCCACCATCAAAGTGACCGCCTGACCGGCAAGCCCCCGGTGGGTCAGGGTGACCTCCGCCTCGACTGCGTCGCCGCGCAGTACCGTGCGGGGCAGGCGCACTTCGGCCACTTCCACATCAGTTTCGTACCGCTCCGACCCCACGCCGACGGCATGAAGCCTCACTC
>DATIPL010000873.1:0-2383 GCA_035471965.1 Gammaproteobacteria bacterium | reverse complement strand
CCGATGACCACGGACGTAGGGGCAGCGTTCGACCTCGAGCGGCGCTTGCGCTTTCAGCCAGTCGAGACGCGCCGGATCGACGCGCCCGGTGACGACGACCAGATGCTTGACCCCGCGCCCGGGCATGTGGCGAATGAGCCGTCCAGCCATGGTTTCGACGCCGCCGAAGTCCAGCTGACCAAGGACATGGGCCAGGGTCCCGGAACTTTCGCCGGTCACCGCCGAGCCCTCCGCACGTTCAGGCGGCGCGGGAACGAAGCGCACCGGAGCATGACTTTTCTGGCTCGCCGAAGTAGCTACGCCGCCACAGCTCCAGGACGAAGACACGCCAGACCAGGGTGGACAGCGCCAGGTGCCGGCGAAAGTGTCGCAATGCGTTGCGTTCGCGACCATCGAAGAACGCCTTGATCTGACGCTCTACGCCCAGGTCCGCGAGCAGTCGTGGATTCGAGCAAACCACTTGTCTCGCGAACTCGAACAGCCGCGGGTCGTCTTTGAGCCAGCTGCCCGGCATCATCATGCCGAACTTGGGCCGGGCCACGATTTTCTCGGGCAGCAGGCGGTGTCTGAGTGCCATGTGACGCAGCACGCGCTTGCTCTGACTCCCCTGCTGCAGGTAGCGCCCGGGCAGGCCGAGTGCCAGCGCGACGACGCGGGGATCCTGAAAGGGCACCCGTGCCTCGATGGAGTTGGCCATGCTGGCTCGATCCACCTTCATGTTCAGATTGCAGGGCAGGCGATAATCCAGCTCGTAGCGGCGCACCACCTCGAACCAGTCGTTATCGACCCGCTTGCCGATGGCGCCGATCAATTCCTCGAACTCATTCCGGAACTGGCCCCACTGCTGGCCGGAATACTGTCGGTAAAACATGTACCGGTGCATCGCGGGAGGCAGAAAATTGATCCACCCGCGGGACAACCGGGCGAAGGTGCCGTAACCGGCGAAGATCTCGTCGGCTCCCTCACCCACCAGAACCACCTTCAGTCCCTCGGCGCGGCAGCGGCGGTAGATGATCAGGCTGGTGATGAATCCGGTGTCCCAGAACAGATCGTCGTAATAACGTGCGTTGCGCTTGAACTCGGCAAGGACCTCGTCAACGCTGATGGTCTGCTCCGAATGATCGCTGCCGATAAAGCGGGCCACCGTGCGCGCGTGCTCCAGCTCGCCGGGATGATTTTCAAAACCGACCGAAAGGGTCCTCAACGGACGGTCGAGCGCGCGCGCGGCCAGCACCGCTAGAACGCTCGAATCCAAGCCGCCAGAAAGCAGTAAGCCTACGGGCACGTCCGCCACCAGCTGCTGGTTCACCACGTCGGAAAGCGTTTCATAGAGCCGATCCGCAGCCTGGTCCATGGATCCGGGGCCCTCTTCCGGCGGCGCCGAAGCCACTGGGTGCCAGCGCCGAGGCGCGTCCGCATGTCCGTCTCTTACTCTGAGCAGATGCCCCGGCGGCAGCTTGTGAACGTTTTTTATGACAGTGCGCTGAGCGTCCCAGACGTATCCGAACTCGACGTACTGGCGCATCATTTCGTGATCCAGCTCGAAGCGGCAGCATTTCAGTGCCTGAAATGCCTTGAGCTCGGATGCGAAAGCGAAAGCGCCGTCGGGCCCACGATAGTAGAGCAACGGCTTTACTCCGGTCGTATCCCGGGCCAGCAGCAGCTCGCGCTGCCTTGCATCCCACAGGGCGAAGCTGAACATGCCGCAGAGGCGGTTCAAAAACTTGCCGCCCTCGAGTTCCAGCCCTTTGAGCAACACCTCGGTGTCCGAGGTGGAGACGAAGCGACAGCCGCTGGAGCGGAGAGATTCGCCGAGCTCTCGATGGTTGTAGATTTCGCCGTTGTAAATAAGGGTATAGCGACCGTCTTCCGAACTCATGGGCTGACGGCCGGCGGCGCTCAAGTCGAGTATGGACAGCCGCGTGTGCGCCAGCGTGAGCCCGCCGTCGGTGAAAGTTCCGCTGTCATCCGGCCCCCGGTGGGTCAGGGTTTGAAGCGCTGCCTCCTCGTCGACGGAGGAGCCGCGGGCCCAGATGCCGAGCAATCCGCACATTCGTCTTCGCTTCAGCGCTTCAGCGCAAGAAAGCCGGAGACACCCGCGCGCGAGAAAATTCGCCGCGCAAACGCGGGCCAGAATCGAATCATTGCATCTTTCAACATTGCGCGGTGCCACTGGGGCGGTCTGCTCCGGTCGATGGGCACGTATGATGCTTTCAGTCTGAAACCGCTGCCCGACAGCCGATTTTCAATATCTGCAGCGCTTATCTCGAAATTGAGGTGCTGATTGGGCGTGAAGATGGTGCTGCAATGCGGACACACCATCACGTTCATTCGCTCGCCGATAGGCAGAGTGAACAGGAAGTATCCGCCGGGCTTCAGTACC
>DATIPL010000872.1:0-11495 GCA_035471965.1 Gammaproteobacteria bacterium | reverse complement strand
TGCCGGGTCGCCGCGTACTTGCTGCCCGGGTTCCCCAGTCCCACCAGCAGTCGCAGCGGATTCGCCGCAGTTTGCGAAAGGCTTGACGCCACGCGCTCAGACGCCCGACGCCCTCACGGCGGCGGGCGCGGTAATGCCCCGGCCACGAGCCTCCCGGGACCTTTGCCTCAAGATTCGTCCTTGCCCTGGACCTTGTCCTTCTCCCGCTCTTCGCCTTCCCCTTCTTCGGTCTCGGCCTTCTCTTCGCCCTCGGCGCCTTCTTCGGCCGCGGCTTCCAGCGCTTCGCCTTCGAGCGCCTCTTCGGGCTCCTCTCCGAGATCCAGCTCATGTGCCTCCGACACGCTGACGATGACGTGGTCGTGGGCAGCGTCCTCTATTTCCGTCGCCAGCGTCACGCCGGGCGGCAGCCTGATCTCGGACAGGTGAAGGGAATCGCCGATATCCAGGTTGATGATGTCGACCTCGATATACTCGGGGAGATCCTTGGGTAGACAGCTGATTTCCAGATCCACCATCAGATGACTGACGATGCCGCCGGCTTTCTTTCCCGGACACTTGTCTTCATTGATGAAGTGCAGCGGCACGTTCATCTCGATTTCTTCCGTGGCGCTTACCCTGAAGAAGTCGACGTGGGTGACCTTGGAAGACGCCGGATCCCGCTGCAGGGATCTCAGCACCGCCTGGCTCTCCTGGCCGTCGACCTTCACGCTTAGAATATGGGAGAAGAACGCTTCGTGGGAAAGCTGCTTGCCGATCTGGTTTGCGTCCAACAGCAACGGCGTTGCCTCCTTATCGGCGCCATAGAGCACTGCCGGTATTTTTCCCTGTTTTCGGTACCGGCGGCTGGGACGGGTCCCGATCTCCTTGCGAAGCTCGGCGACGACTTCGAATTCATTCATCTTCCTCTCCGAAATTCTCGATGCTGTCTAAAAAAATGCGCGCAAACTCACTCCTCGCGCATGCCGCTCAATCCATGAAAAGCGAACCGATTGATTCCTCGCTGTGAATCCGCCTGATGCTCTCCGCAATCAGCTCGGCGATGCTGAGCTGTCTAATTCTCTTGCATCGAGACGCGCGCTCATCCAGCGGAATCGTGTCCGTTACCACCAGCTCGTCGAGCTTCGACTTCTCCACGTTATCCACTGCCTTACCCGACAGCACCGCATGGGTGCAGTAGGCAACCACCCGTGTGGCGCCGTTCTCCTTCAGTGCCGCCGCGGCGTTGCACAGGGTTCCCGCCGTGTCCGCCATATCGTCCACGATCACGCAGGTTCGCCCGTCGACCTCGCCGATGATGTTCATCACCTCGGCTTCGTTCTCGCGCGGGCGGCGCTTGTCGATGATCGCCAGGTCTGCGTCGTCCAGGCGTTTGGCCAACGCGCGCGCACGAACCACACCGCCTACGTCGGGCGAAACCACCATGAGGTTTTCGTACTCGTGCTTGTAAATATCGCCTAACAAAACCGGCGAGGCATAAATGTTGTCCACCGGGATACTGAAGAATCCCTGAATTTGATCCGCGTGCAGATCCATGGTGAGCACCCGGTCGGCGCCGGAAGCGACAACCATATTTGCCACCACCTTGGCGGATATGGCGACTCGAGCCGAGCGCGGGCGTCTGTCCTGTCGGGCGTATCCGAAGTACGGGATCACCGCCGTGACCCGGTTCGCGGAGGCCCGGGTGACAGCGTCGATCATGATGAGAAGCTCCATCAGGTTCGAATCCGCCGGCCGGCATGTGGGCTGGATGATAAAAACGTCTTTGCCGCGCACGGAGTCGATGATTTCCACCATCACTTCGCCATCGCTGAATCGGCCAGCGATGGCTTTTCCGAGGGGCATATTGAGCCGCTGCACCACAGCCTCTGCCAGCGGACGATTGGCATTACCCGAAAACACCACCATGCTCGTCTCATCGCCCATCCGGTCCTCGACGAGGCGTTCGGTACCCGGGGCCGCGACACCGTCAAATACACGCTCGTTCATGGGCTCACCCTCAGAGGATGCTTGCACTTGGCTGGGGTGCCAGGATTCGAACCTGGGAATGCCGGGATCAAAACCCGGTGCCTTACCGCTTGGCTACACCCCAGGAATTTGCTCGCGCAGGGAATATCTGGATGGGTTCGGCTCAATCTCATCTGTTCGTCGTTCGATCTATCCGACTCAAGCCCCGGGCGACGAAAGCGCGCAGCCCGTCAGGCAGCTGCGCGATCACCCGTCCTGCCTCGGCACGGTCCGGAAAGGGCGCGAACACCGATCCGCCGGTCCCGGTCATGCGCGCCTCGGCGAATCTGGAAAGCCAGCTCAAGGCCTGCTCCACCTGCGGATACATCGCTCTCGCCACCGGCTCACAGTCATTGTGCGTATGCGCCCACAGGTCGTCCCAGGCGACTGCGGGCGAAGCGCCGCCGGAATCGGCCAAGGTAAAGCGATCTATTGTCAGAGCCGGCGTATTTCGTGTCAACGCCGGGGAGCCGAATACCCGCGCCGTACACACCGAGCAAGGCGGCGTCACCACCAGATACCAGATCCCTTCCGCCGACACCGGATACAGCCGTTCGCCCACTCCCTCGGCCCATGCGGAGCATCCGCGCACGAACACCGGCACATCCGCCCCGAGCTCGAGACCCAGTTCCGCCAGCCGATCCTCGCTCAGCTCCAGCTCCCAAATCCGGTTCAGTCCCACCAGCACTGCGGCCGCATCCGAGCTGCCGCCTCCGAGACCCGCGCCCAGCGGGATGCGTTTGACCACCCCGATGTCGCACCCTTTACCGGTCCCGCTGGCCGACTTCAGCACTCTGGCGGCTTTGACCGCCAGGTCCGTACCCTCGGATACCGCGGCGGCGCCTGCTGTCCGCTTTATCTCCCCGTCCCGGCGCAGAGAAAGGTCCACCCGGTCGCCGTAGTCCAGAAGCTGGAACAGGGTCTGAAGCTCGTGATAGCCGTCCGCCCGCCTGCCGGTGACGTGAAGAAAGAGGTTGAGCTTTGCCGGTGCGAGAAGGTTCAGCACCCTCATCGGCGTCACTCCGCGGCCCACCGCGCCGCCGTCAGGACTGAAGCTGCCACCTGCGCACCGCAACGCGCGCCGACAAGCGGGGATGCCGAAGATCGAGTCTGGACGGCAGGTCCACTCCGTCCACCTGGACGTAATCCAGGTATTCAATCCGCCAGCCCGACTGTTCCAGCCGCCTGATTCTGCCGTAAACGTCCAGCTCCCTCGACAGTACCTCCGCTTCCGGAACCGGCAGCCCGAGGATCCAGTAGCGCATCCCCGAGACCGGAAGCCGCCATCCGAACTGCTCGTCCAACAGCACCTCGGGGCTCGACGCAAAGAAAGGGCCCCCCTCCCCGGTGCGAAGCGCCACTCCCGACGCGGATCCCCTGACGTCCACCAGTCCCTGACCCAGCGGGCCGCTCAGACGTATCTGGTAACCGTCCCGATTCTGGACCCAGCGCATGGACGCGCTCAATGAATCCTTGCCGTTGGTGGCGCCGACTCTTCCAACGCAGATCCAGTGCCGGATGGCTTCGATCCGCTGCTCCCTCAGCTCCATCGCCTGCTCGGGCGACACCGCCGGCCGCGGCGTCTCCGGTACCGCGGCACATCCCGAAAACAGCAGAGCAGCAAGGAATGAACCGGCGCGAATATTCATCGGTGAAGAATACAGAAAAAACCGGGGCCGTGGACCCGGGACCGGGAATCCGCCGGTCCGTAGTCGGGTGTTCGAGGCTCAGTTGCCGAAGCGTTTGATGACGTCCAGCAGCCGCTCGTCGTCGGGGGTGCTCTCCAGTGCGGTATTCCAGATTTTCCTTGCCGCGGCTTTGTCGCCCATGACCCAAAGCACTTCTCCCAGATGCGCCGCCACTTCGGGGTCGTTGTTCAACTCCATCGCGCGCCGGAGAAATTTGAGCGCTTCCTCGTAACGCCCCAGTCGATACATGATCCATCCCATGCTGTCGACGATATAGTGATCGTCGGGCCTGAGCTCGTACGCTTGCTTGATCAGCTCGAGCGCTTCCTCATAACGATTGGTGCGATCCGCGAGCGTGTAACCGAGTGCGTTCAGGGCGTCCGCGTTATTCGGCTCGCGAGACAGAATCTCGCGAAGATCCCGCTCCAGAACCTCGATCATGTCGAGCTTCTCCGCCAGCATGGCGCGGGCATAAAGCAGATCACTGTTGCCCGGGTACTCGTCCAGCGCTGTGTCGTAAACGCCCATGGCGTCACGAAGTCGATCTGCGCGCGCAAGTATGTCGGCCTCCGATCGATACACCCGAACGGCTTCCTGCTGATTACTCACGCGTATCCCGTGCAGCTGGGCCCTCGCTTTCTCGATTTCACCCTCCTCGGCAAGGACCACGCCAATCCGAATCTGAGCGTTCAGATAGTGATCGCCCCGGTCGACTCGCCCGTAAGCGCCAAGCGCCGCAACCGGATCATTTTTCGATTCTGCGATCTGACCCAGGTAGTACAGAGCCGCATCAACCCGCTCGTTGAGCGCGACGAGCCGTTCGAACTGTACCGCGGCCTCATCGTAACGATTGGTCTGCAGCAGAAGCAGACCCAGCGCATAGGCGACATCGCCGTCCTCGGGGTTGCGCTCTGAAAGCAGCTCGAACTGCTGTCGTGCCTCTTCGTAGCGCTTGGCATCCACCAGCAAGCGCGCATAAGTCATGCGCACCTCCTGGGAATCGGGTCGTTGCTCCAGATACCGGCTCATGGCAGAAAGCGCTTCGGTGGTCTTGCCCTCTCTCTGAAGAATCCTGGCCTGGTAGATCAGAGCTTGCTCGTGGCCGGGTTGGACAAGCAGCAGCTGGTCCAGCAGCTCGAGGGAGCGCTCGAATTTTCCGCTGCGCCCGAGGAATTGGGCCAGCGCGAAGGTCGCGTCGATATTGTTCGGATGGCGTCCGGCGATACGCTCCATGACTCGAGCCGCCGAATCCTGATCTCTCTCCCGTGCCAGCATGTCCCCGATCAGGGCAAACCGATCAGCGGTGTCGTTGGGTGGTGCGACGATGTGATTCAGCTCATCCACCGCCTGGTCCTCGCGGCCGGCGCGCATGAGAAGGGCGCCGTACACCCTGCGCGCATCCAGGTTGTTCGGCGAGACTTCGGTCCACAGGCGGGCGGCCTTGATTCCCCGCTCCTCGTCGCGGGCGAACACGGCGATGCTCACCGCCCGTTCCGCCGCACCCGGATCGCGCGTTTCTTCGGCCACTTCGAGATAATTATCCAGCGCCAGAGACACTTCTCCCCTGCGGCCCGCGATTTCCGCCAGCAGCAGCTTGTAAAGAACTTCCTGGCTGAGCTGCGTCGGCTCCGATGCCGGGCCGGCGATCGTGGGGCTTTGGTCAGCGGACGAATCCCCGCGTAAGCCGTCGTCGTCCGTCGACGTCGCCGAACAGCCCGCCAGCGCCACGGCGAATGCGGCCGACGCTATCGCGATTCGTAACATTTCAATGGGGATGCGTCCGGCGCCGGAATTTTGCTTCCCAGGTTCACTCCGCCCGGTGGGCGTGTCACGATCTGTGGCTGGCATCTTGAGTGTGCACCGGTTCTGAGCAGTTAGACCTATACAGGTTAAACGTAGTTGATATGGACCGATACGGCTGCCGGGGGGTTCTCAATATACCCTGATGGGAGATATTTGGTAACGCTCAAACGGCAAATGGGACCAGGATTCGTATCGGGAACAATGACTTGAGGACCTCTATCGACGGAGGCGCACGACCCGGCTGCCGGCCGGCCACCCCGCAACCCCGATCGCCGCAGGCCCCGCAGGTTCATCCGGATGAAAGCATCGATCCTTGAAAAGCTCGACGGTTTGAGCGAGCGGCTGGAGGAAGTCAATTCACTGCTCGGCGACCCGGAAATCATCGCCGATCAGAAGCGCTTTCGTGATCTTTCCCGCGAGCATGCCGGGCTGCAGCCGCTGGTGGACTGCTACAGCCGATACCATCGGGTTCTGAGAGAAATCGAGGAGACGGAGGGAATGCTTTCGGACTCGGACCCGGCGATGAGGCGCCTGGCGGAAGAGGAGCTGTCGGGCGCCCGGGAACTCAAGACATCGCTGGAAGAGGAGCTGAAAAAGCTCCTGATCCCGGTCGATCCGGCGGACGAGGCCAATCTGTATCTGGAGATTCGCGCCGGAACCGGGGGCGATGAAGCGGCATTGTTCGCCGGCGATCTGTTCCGCATGTACTCGCGCTACGCGGAGCGGCGCGGCTGGAAGCTCGAGATAGTCAGCGAGAGCGCCGGCGAGCATGGCGGCTACAAGGAAATCATCGCCCGCGTCGTGGGCAAAGGCGCATACGCGCGGCTCAAGTTCGAATCCGGCGGCCACCGGGTACAGCGCGTGCCGGAAACCGAGTCCCAGGGTCGAATTCACACCTCGGCATGCACCGTGGCGGTTCTGCCGGAAATGGACGAGATTGAAGAAATCGAGATCAACCCGTCGGATCTCAAGGTCGACACCTTTCGCGCTTCCGGTGCGGGCGGCCAGCACGTCAACAAGACGGATTCGGCAATTCGTATTACCCACCTGCCCACCAATACGGTGGTGGAATGTCAGGACGAGCGTTCCCAGCACAAGAACCGGGCACGGGCCCTGTCGCTTTTGAAAGCCAGGCTGCTGGCCGCGGAGCGCGAGCGACAGACGGCGGAGCGCGCGCTGGAGAGGCGCCTGCTGGTGGGCAGCGGCGATCGCTCACAGCGAGTTCGCAGCTACAACTTTCCCCAGGGCCGCGTCACCGATCACAGGATTAACCTCACTTTATACAGGCTGGAAGAGGTTATGGCCGGAAATCTGGAGCCGATCATCGAGCCGCTATTGAGCGAGCACCAGGCCGACCAGCTCGCCCTGCTCGCCGACTGATGCCCGCGCGGGAAAACGGCGGGCCGACGGTCACCGTCGACGACGGGTTCAAAGTGACGCCCGGATCCGGAAAGCGCTGCTCTCGAGTTTCGGAGATCCTGGCCGCCGCGGCGGGGACGCTGACCGCGCGGGCGGAATCGCCCCGACTCGAAGCCGAAATTCTCCTGGCGCATGTTCTGGCCGTCGATCGCGCCGTTCTGGCCGCCCGCCCGGAGGCAGAAATCCCGAGCGACGAGAAAACCCGGTACGAGGCGCTCATCGCGCGCCGGGTCAAAGGCGAGCCGGTCGCGTATCTGACCGGGACGAAGGAGTTCTGGTCGATGGATCTCGAGGTGGGCTGCGAAGCCCTCATCCCGCGCCCGGAAACCGAGTTGCTGGTGGAGGCGGCGCTGGAACGAATTCCGCCGGAGGCGACGTCGCGGGTTGCGGACCTCGGCACCGGCTGCGGCGCCGTGGCCCTGGCAATCGGGCGGGAACGGCTGAGAGCCAGGATCGTGGCCACCGACGTGAGTCCCCGGGCGCTGGCGCTGGCGCGGAGAAACCTGTCCCGATGGGGGATGACGAACATTCGCCTGTTGAGGAGCGACTGGCTCGAGGCGATTGCTTCGCCGGCCTTCGACCTGATTGTGAGTAACCCGCCTTACGTACCGGCCTCCGATCCACATTTACTCCAGGGCGATCTGCCCATGGAGCCGCGGCTGGCGCTGGCCTCCGGGCCGGACGGGCTCGATGCCATCCGCGCCATCGTGGCTGCCGCCGGCTCGAGGCTGTCGCAACACGGCAGCCTGCTGCTGGAGCATGGCTTCGATCAGGGCCCCGCGGTCCGCGCCCTGCTCCAAGCAGGCGGATTCCGCGAGGTGTTTACCCTCGAGGATTACGCCCGCCTCGAGCGGGTCACCGGCGGGCGCGTGTAGGGCCTCGCTTGCATTGCCCCATCGCGAGCGCGGAAACTTCTGTATATGAGCTCGGAACGATACAGTCGCCATCTCCTGCTGCCACAGATCGGTGAACGCGGCCAGGCGCGGCTTCGGCAGGCGCGGGTTCTGGTGATTGGGCTGGGAGGGCTTGGCTCCCCGGTGGCCATGTATCTTGCCGCCTCCGGGGTCGGGCATCTGGTTCTGGTGGATTTCGATCATGTGGAGCTGTCCAACCTGCAGCGGCAGGTGATTCACTCCAGCGCAGACATCGGACGCGACAAGGTCGAATCCGCCGGGAACCGCGTCGCTGCGCTCAATCCCGAAGTGCGCGTCACGACCTTCGCCTACGTGCTCGACGACGACGAGTTGGCCGACGAAATCGCCAGGGCGGACGTGGTTGTGGATGCCAGCGACAACTTCGAAACCCGCTTCGTCTTGAATGCGTTCTGCTATGGCGCCGGCACTCCGCTCGTGTCCGGCGCCGCCATCCGCATGGAGGGACAGGTGGGGGTATTCGACCCGAGGGATCCGGACAGCGGCTGCTATCGCTGCCTGTATACGGACGAATCCGGGGAAGGTGAAGCCTGCTCCCAGGTCGGGGTGCTCGCGCCTCTGCTCGGAATCATCGGCAGCGTCCAGGCGACCGAAGCGCTGAAACTCATCGTGGGAACAGGACGAACGCTCGCCGGTCGGCTGCTGGTGCTGGACGCCCTGGAGATGGAATGGCGGATGCTCAAGCTGCCAAGAGATCCGAAGTGTCCCGTGTGCGGCCCGCAGACCGCGGCACGCACGCCGGGGGGAGACGGCACCGCGGCCGCTTGACGGGAAATTCGAGCGCATTCAAGGCTCGCGGCCGAAATAAGTCGCAATGCAGATCAGGCCTGCTGGCCGACGACTTTGGGCAGCGGCGAATAGGGCACCTCGAGTGTTTCCCTGTAGCGAGTGCGGGCGATGGACAGGCTCAGCAGGATCACCGGCACCAAACCGGCGGCGACGATGCTGAGCGCAGCGGTTGAGGCATCCTCGAGGCGCTCGTCAGTGGCCAGCTCGTAAGCGCGAACCGCCAGCGTGTTGAAGTCGAAGGGTCTCAGAACCAGAGTTGCCGGCAGTTCCTTCATCACGTCAACGAAAACCAGCAGCGATGCGGTGAGCAGCGAACCGCGGAGCATCGGAACGTGCACGCGCCTCACCAGCTCGGAGACCCGGCAGCCGAGCGAGCGGCCCGCCTCATCGATGACCGGGGTGATTTTTGCCAGGCCGGACTCCACGGTCTGCAGGGATACGGCCAGGAATCGAACCTGGTAAGCCAGCATCAGGGCCACCAGCGTGCCGCTCAGGAGCAGTCCGCTGGATACGTGGAAATGGCTTCGCAGCCACGCGTCGACCACGTTGTCCAACCAGGCCAGCGGCAACATCACGCCGACGGCGATGACGATTCCTGGCACCGCGTATCCCATTCCCGCAAGGCGAACGGCGAATCGCACCGGCAGCGTGGCGTGGGCACGGCGGCCGTAGGCCAGATAAAGTGCCAGCAGTACCGAAATGACGGCGGTGGCCGCAGCCAGCGTCAAAGTGTGGGTCAGCAGCTCGAAGAAGTCGGGGCCGACCATTTCGCCCGCCGTCCGCGCCGCCCAGATCGAAAGCTGAACGACGGGCACCACAAAGCCCAGCGCCAGAGTGAGCGCGCACGCGCTGAAGGCCAGCCACGCCCCTGCGGGGCCGAGAAGGTAGGTTCCGAGCGGTCGAGACCGATTACCGACGTGATGGAAGCTGGCGCGCCTGCGCGACCAGCGCTCGGCGGCGAAAACAAAGAAGATGAACGCCAGCAGAACCACCGCAAGCTGCGCGGCCGCCCCGCTGTCGCCGAGTCCGAACCAGGTGCGGAATATACCGGTTGTAAATGTGGGCACGCCGAAGTACTGCACAGTGCCGAAATCGGCGAGCGTTTCCATCAGCGCCAGCGACAAGCCGGCGATGATGGCCGGTCGCGCTGCAGGCAGCGAAACGCGGAAAAAGCTCGACCAGGTGCTGCACCCAAGGGTGCGGCTGACGTCGATGGCGTAGGGAGACTGTTCCAGAAAGGCCGAGCGGGCCAGGAGATAGACATAGGGATAGAGCACCAGTGAAAGCATCACCATGGCGCCACCCAGGGATCGAATTTCCGGGAACCAGTAGTCACCTCGCGACCATTCGAACTGATCCCGCAGGAAGGTCTGCACCGGCCCGGAAAAATCCAGCATTCCGGTATAGGTGTAGGCGATGATGTAGGCGGGAATCGCCAGCGGCAGGAACAGCGCCCACTCGAATATCTTGCGCCCGGGAAAGCTGCACATGGTGGTGAGCCAGGCCGTGGTCACCCCCAGCGCCAGGGTTCCCAAGGTCACGCCCACCATGAGCAGAGCGGAGTTGCGGACGTAGAGCGGCAGCACCGTGGCCGAAAGATGACGCCAGACGTCCCCCGCCGGGTGAAAGACGAAGCTCAGCACGACGACCACGGGCAAGCTCACGATTGCCGCAATCAGAACGATGCCGAGTGCACGTGGCTGAAAATGTTCCGCCAGTGACCGCGGGCCCATCACCATGCCGGGAGTCCGATCGCCGCTGCTCAATGACGGCCGATCATTGCCAGCCCGCCTGATCCATGAGCTTGACCGCCAGCGCATTGTTGCTGCCGAGCACCGCTAGATTAAGGTCGTCGGCCTTGAACCGGCCCATCTCGCGGACTGCGTCGCTCCAGGGCACCCCCGGCTTGACCGGGTATTCATTGTTCACTCTCGCGTACCACGCCTGCGCCTCGTCGGTTACCAGGAATTCGAGCAGGCGAATTGCATTGTCCCGGTTGGGCGCGGCGTTGGTGACGCCGGCGCCGCTGACGTTGACGTGAACGCCCCGTCCATTCTGATTCGGCCAGAAGACCGCCAGCGCTTCGGCCGCTTCGCGGTCGGCGCTGCCCGGCTCGGCGCCGCGCATCCGCGCCAGGTAGTAGGTGTTGGCGATGGCGATGTCACACTCGCCGGCGGCGGCGGCGCGGATCTGGTCCCGGTCTCCCCCGGCCGGCTTGCGGGCGAAATTCTTCACCAAACCCTTGAGCCACTCCAATGTTTCAGCTTCTCCGTGAGCAGCGATCACGGACGCGACCAGGGACTGGTTGTAGATGTTCGAGGAGCTGCGAATGCAGATGCGCCCGCGCCACCTGGGATCGGCCAGGCTCAGGTAGCTGTCGAGCTGGTCAGGATGGACCCTGTCGGTGGCGTACATGATCGGCCGGGCGCGGAGCGAGAGGCCGAACCAGAGCCCCTGAGGGTCCCGGTATGCCGCCGGCACGGAAGCCTCCAGAGCGGCGCTTTCCACCGGCTGCAACAGACCGGCCGTCTTGGCCTGGTGAAGCCGTCCGGCGTCCACCGTAATGAACAGATCCGCCGGGCTGTTGCGTCCTTCTCTGCGCAGGCGCTCGAGCAGCGGGCCCGCCTCGGCCGTCACCAGCCGCGCCTCGATGCCGGTTTCTGCCCTGAACTTATCCAGCAGGGGCTTGATCAGGGCTTCCTTGCGGGCGGAGTAAACATTCACCACCGGGTCGGCGTGGACGGCGGGGCCCAGCGCTAAAACCATCAGGGTGAGCGTGAGGGCGGCGAGGCGTGGCATGGTTCAGGGTCTCCTTGGAAGTTTGGACCGGCGGCCCGCTTCAGTGGCGGAGCGGGTGTTT
>DATIPL010000871.1:0-1509 GCA_035471965.1 Gammaproteobacteria bacterium | reverse complement strand
TGCCGAAGGGCCCGTCCACGGACCCGCGGGAGAAACGCCTGGCGGTGCCGACGGAGGATCATCCGCTGGACTACGCCGACTTCGAAGGCGTGATCCCCGAGGGCGAGTACGGCGCGGGCCCGGTGATCGTCTGGGACACCGGTCCTTATGAGAATCTCACCGAGAAGAACGGCAGGATCCAATCCATGGCCAAAGCCATCAAGAACGGACACGTGCTGGTCTCGCTCAAAGGGAAAAAGCTGAAAGGCGGCTACGCGCTGCAGCGGACGGGCAAGGGCGGGGACGCCCGCTGGCTGCTGATCAAGATGCGCGACGACGAGGCCGACGCCCGGCGCAATCCCGTCTCCACCGAGCCCGAGTCGGTGAAGAGCGGGCGAAGCGTCGATCAGATGCGCAGGAAAGGAGCGCGGCGCAAGTGAGCGAGGCAACGGAAGTCATGGAGGTGGACGGGCGGGAGATCGAGATCACCCACGCGGACCGCGAGCTCTTTCCCGACGACGGCTTCACCAAGTTCGACCTGGCGGAATACTACCGGCGCATCTCCGACGTGGCCGTGCCCCACTGCCGGGACCGGGCGCTGACCATGCAGCGCTTTCCGGACGGGATTGAAGAGGAGGGATTCTTTCAGAAGGCCGCGCCCGATCATTTCCCCGAGTGGATCCGGACGGCGAAACTGAAAAAGGAAGGCGGCAGCATCACTCACGTGGTCGCCAATGACGCCGCCACGCTGGTTTATCTCGCCAACCAGGGCTGCATCACGCCGCATCTGTCGCTGTTTCGAATCGACGACGTGGCGCATCCCGATCGGATGATCTTCGATCTGGATCCGTCGGACGACGATTTCGGCAAGGTGCGCCGGGCGGCGCGGCGGGTGAAAGCGCTGCTGGACGAGCTGAAGCTCGAGACTTTTCTGCAGACCACGGGCTCGCGGGGGCTGCACGTGGTGGTGCCGCTCGAACGCAGGCACAGCTTCGATCAGACGCGGGATTTCGCCCGCCGCGTGGGCGAGGTGCTGGAAGCGCGGTTTCCGAAAGAGATGACGGTGGCACAGCGCAAGGAGAAGCGCGGCAACCTGGTGTTCATCGATTATTTGAGGAATGCCTACGGGCAGACCGCGGTGGCGGCTTACGCGGTGCGCGCGAAGTCCGGCGCGCCGGTGGCGACGCCCATCGACTGGGAAGAGCTGGACAGCTCGGAGCTGGACGCGCGCAGCTACAACATCGAGAACATTTTCCGGCGACTCGGCCGGAAGCGGGATCCGTGGGCGGAGATGGATGAGCATGCGCAGACCCTCGGCAAGGCGGAGAAGCGTCTTCGGGATCTGGAAAAGGATTGAGCGACTCGGCCCGTAGGGTGCAATAGCGAAGCGTATTGCACCATCAAATTGAAAGAACGGAGTAATTCCGGAAAAGGATTGAGCAACGCAGAGTACGCGGCGCGCACCATCAAATGTTAGAAAAGGGGCTGAGCCCCTTTTTTTCATTGTTCACTGGTTCCCCGCTTTCGCGG
>DATIPL010000870.1:0-2874 GCA_035471965.1 Gammaproteobacteria bacterium | reverse complement strand
AATTGGTATTCACCTTCATCCAGTGTGCTCATGTGGTCGGGCAAACTCATGCTTAACGCACCGCCGATCAGGGCCGATCTGCCGCTCACCCGGCCGCCGATTAGATTGATGGGCGGGTCGCTGAATACCTTGCCCACGCGTTCGGATGACGGCGCGTGGAAGACTTCTATGCTGGGTCCGGACTGGAGGACGCGGCCCTCATCGACGACGAAGGCGTGGCCGCCGAGGAGCAGTGCCTCGGTGGGCTCGGTGGTGGCGTATACAACGATTGAATCTCGCCGCCTGAAGATTGCGCGCAGCTCCTCTCGCAGCTCCTCCCGCAGCTTGTAATCCAGGTTGACCAGCGGCTCGTCGAGTAGCAGCAGTTCGGCTTCCTTGACCAGTGCTCGTGCCAGGGCGACGCGCTGCTGCTGTCCGCCGCTGAGCTCCGCGGGCAGCCGGTCGAGCAGTCCATCGATGTGAAGTGATTTTGCAACCGTTCGCACGCGCTGGTTGATCTCTTCCCGGGAGACGCCAGCTCTTTGCAAGGGTGAGGCGATATTCTCGAAAACCGTGAAGGATGGATAGTTGATGAACTGTTGGTAGACCATCGCCACGTTGCGCTTGCGCACCGAAGCTCCGGTGACATCGGCGCCGTCTACGACTATTCTTCCGGAGCTTGGTCGATCCAGGCCGGCGAGCAGCCGCAGAAGCGTAGTTTTACCCGCCAGCGTATGGCCAAGGAGCACATTCAGCGAACCCGACTTGAGCTCCAACGAGGTGGAGTAAATGTGAGTCTCCGCCCCCACTTCGCGGGTGACTTCCTCGAGCCGGATGGTCATTTTCTTTTCTGTATTATCAGGACGGTGAAGGCCGGACCGTCATCCAGCGGATTGCTAGAGGTTATCCGATATCAGCGGCGACTTTCCATCGCCAATACCGCCGGAGCAATTTACAACACCGCCGGGAACGGGCAGCCCGTCCGCCGGTCGCTTAATTCGAGCTTCGCGCCAGCGCCGCACCTTTGCCCAGCGCATGGAGCTTGCCCACGGCCACCGCCCTGGGCAGCGGCGCCATTCCACAATTGGTGCAGGGAAAAATTCTTTCCGCGTCCACGTATCTGGCCGCCTGCCTGATGGTGTCGGCCACTTTTTCCGGCGACTCCACCTCCAGGCTGGCGACGTCGATGGCGCCGACCATCAACTCTTTATCCTTGAGCAGGCCGAGCAAAAAGAGCGGCACCTTGGAATTGGCGCACTCCAGAGATACCTGGTGGATCCGTCTCTCGTTGAGGGCCGGAAAAATCTCCTCGTACTGTCGCCACTCGCTGCCGAGCGTTTCCTTCCACTTCAGGTTTTCTTCGATGCCATAGCCGTAGCAGATGTGCACCGCGGTTTTGCAGGAAAGGCCCTCGATGGCGCGGTGGAGCGCGGCCACGCCCCATTCCCTGACATCGTCCATGAACACGTTGAAGGCGGGCTCGTCGAACTGAATCAGGTCGATACCCAATGCGTCGAGCTCCCTCGCTTCCTCGTTGAGCAGATCGGCGAAGGCCATGGCCATGTCCGGGCGTTTGCCGTAATGCGCGTCGGCGATGGTATCGCAGATGGTCATGGGGCCCGGAAGCGTGAACTTGAGCTTATGGTCGGTGTACGCGCGGGTGAACTTTACCTCTTCGCTATGGACGGATCCTTTTCGCTTGACCGCCGACGTGACCGTAGGCACGTCGACCACGTAGCGGTTGTCGCGGATCCCCATCTTGGTCATCTTCTGCCAGTCGATGCCATCGATCTGGTGAAGAAACCCGTGCACGAAGTGCTCGCGAAACTGCTCGCCGTTGGATACGGTGTCTATGCCTGCTGATTCCTGCTCTTTGAGCCAGACGAGCGCGGCATCGCGTTTTCCCCGCTCCAGCGCCTCGCCTTCCAGGCGCCAGGGTGCCCACAGCTTTTCAGGCTCGGCGAGCCATTCGGGCTTGGGCAGGCTTCCGGCAATGGTGGTGTCGAACATGTTTGGGTCTCCTTAGATTTTCCACCAGGCGCTCCGGTTGGTTTCGCGCCCCGTTCTTTTAATCTTTGCGCCGCCGGGAAATCCAGGCGCAGGCTTCAGCGGCGCCTGCGCTGCACTCTGCTGCGAATGCTTTCCCGCCACTCGTCTTTGTCTACATTTTTCCACCAAACCATCGTATCGCTGTGCTCGGAGAACTCGTACGGCCTGATCCGCGCGTTCTTCTCCGGGTGCCAGTCGGCGGCAAGATCGGGGTGCTTCCTGGCGAAGTTGTTCCGTTCGTTTATACGGTCTTCGATCTCCACCGGTGCGTCCATCTTGCGGCCGTCTTGGTACCAGGCGTCGAAGCGTTCGAAATAAAAGCCGAGCAGCCCTTTCAGGTGCGCCATTTCTTCATAGGGATTGTCGTAATACCAGACCGCGTTTTCTGCGGTTATTCCGCCGGCGGTGACGCTGAAGTAACCTGCGTCGCCCTTGTAGGGACAATGGGTGTGGTGAACGGAGGCGGCGAGCCGCTCTTTGCGTACGTCTTGGCGGGGGAAGTAATACACCGGCGCGTGGCCAAGCTCGTACATCACCACGCCATTCTCGCTCTCGGCAACGACCTCTCCGCCGAGCTCGACCCGTAACCGTGCCTGCAGTGGTTCGAGATCGATCTCGTAGCCTGGATTCCGACCCCAGGAGGAAGGCGGGAGATTGGATTTTTTTCGTCCTGGCAACGCGTGCTCCTGCGGCGACTGGAATGCTCCAAGGGTTGGTTTTGTCCGGAGTTCGGGCGGGCCCGGGCGGCCGAAGCCGCGTGCTGCGGCAGCGAAGCGTTACGCTACTCCATCTTGCCAACTCCGTCTAACCCGGCGTCCCGCGACGGATGTTCTTAGGAAAGGGGTC
>DATIPL010000869.1:0-6102 GCA_035471965.1 Gammaproteobacteria bacterium | reverse complement strand
TATCAATATTACCCACCTCACCACGGTGATCCCGGAGGACAAGCCGGCGGAGGAGTCGCTGTTCGGCGCGTATTGGGAGAAGTACGGTAAGTAGCCCCCACTGGCGTGGGCGGGAAAATGAGGATCCGAGGTTTTGTTTCTGCATCAGGGTGAGTGACAAGTAACAAGTGACATGTGACACGTAAGAAGCAGTCAAATAAGAGAGCGAAAGCGCTGATTTGGGAGGTGTGGAGGAGTCCTACGTCGCTGACTGCTAATCACGAATCATTATTCGTACTTCGCGGACGAACCGCGAATCGCTTTTACTTGTTACATGTCACGTGTCACATGTCACTATCCGGGACTAAACCGAGACGGATTTACGCAAAGGCCGCTTGAGAACCGACAAGAAGGCACCGCAGATGAACTTCGAAGAACACGCCGCCAAGCCCCTGTTGGCCAGGGCCGGGATCGCGGTGCCCAAGGGACGGCTCGTGACCTCTGCTGATGAGGCTGCCCGGGCCTGTGCCGCCATCGGACCGGTGGTTGTGAAAGCTCAGGTGCCCGTTGGAAAGCGGGGCAAGGCGGGCGGCATCAGGCTGGCCCGGAACGCGGACGAAGCGCGCGAAGCCGCCGGGGATATCCTTGGAATGAAGATCGGCGCGCACACGGTGGAGCGCCTGCTGGTGGAAGAGCAGGCGGCCATCGAATCGGAGCTTTACGCCGCGGTCCTGAACGATCCCGAATCCAAAGGGCCGCTTTTGATGGTCTCCGCCGTGGGCGGCATGGACATCGAGGAGATTGCGCTCGATCGACCCGACGCCTTGAGAAAGGCGAGCGTCGACGTGCGCAAGGGCTTCTCCGATTCAGACGCCAGACGCTTGCTCGATGGCCTCGAAGTCGGGACATCGAGCGACGCCATGGTGGCGGTGCTCACGGCGCTGTACCGAGTCTACTGCGACAACGATGCCGAGCTGCTGGAGATCAATCCGCTGGCGACGCTGAAAGACGGACGCCTCGTGGCCCTGGACTGCAAGTTCGTTCTCGACGACTCCAGCATCAAGCGGCAGCCCGAAATCAGCACCAGGGGGACCCCCGAGCGGCTCAGCGAGCTCGAGTCTCGCGGGCACGCGCAGGGCCTCAAATACATTGAGCTCGACGGCGAAATCGGCGTGCTCGCCAACGGCGCCGGCTTGACCATGACCACCATGGACGTGATCAGCTACCGCGGAGGACGTCCGGCCAACTTTCTCGAGATCGGCGGGGAGGCCTACACCAAGGCGGTGCCCGCGCTGGAGCTCGTGCTTTCCAACCCCAACATCCGCAGCCTGGTGGTCAATTTTTGCGGCGCGTTCGCGCGCACGGACGTCATGACCGAAGGCGTGCTGGATGCCTGGGAGACGCTCAAACCGTCCATTCCGGTTTTCTTCTCGGTCCACGGCACGGGGGCCGAGGCCGCGCGGGAAATGCTCAAAGCCCGTCTCCGCATCGAGCCTTACCCGGACATGGATGCGGCCATCGTCGCCGCCATTGAGGCTGTCGGGGAGAGGGCAAATTGATCGTCAGGGGCGCGGAACGACTGCTGGTTCAGGGTATTACAGGCAAGCAGGGAACGTTCTGGACCGAGCGCATGCAGGAGTACGGCACGCGCGTGGTCGGCGGTGTCAATCCGAAAAAGGCGGGAACGACCCACTGCGGCGTGCCGGTTCACGCCAGCGCCAAAGAGGCGATGAAAAACGGCGGCTTCGATGTTTCGGTGCTGTTCATCCCTCCGCTCGGCGTAAAGCATGCAGCGCTGGACGCCATCGAGGCGGGCGCCGGCAAAATTGTCGTTCTCACCGAGCACATACCGGTGCACGACGTGATGTACTTTCTGGCTGCGGCCCGGGAACGGAACGTGGCCGTGCTGGGGCCGAATACCGCAGGCTTGGTGACGCCCGGCGAATGTTTCGTCGGCTTCATGCCTGCTTTCGAACGGGACATCTTCACCCCGGGCCGCGTCGGCGTGACCTCTCGAAGCGGAAGCCTGGGCACGCTGATCTGTCTCAACCTGGTTCAGGCCGGGTTCGGCGAGTCCGCATTCATCGGCATCGGCGGCGATCCCATCCTCGGCACGACCACGCGGGACGCTCTGGAGGCACTGGACCGGGATCCCGGTACCGACGCGGTGGTGGTGGTGGGGGAGATCGGCGGCGCCATGGAAGAATCCGCGGCGGAATACGCGGCCGGGATGCGAAAACCGGTGGTTGCCTTCATCGCCGGCGCCGCATCCCCGGCGGGCAAGAAAATGGGTCACGCGGGCGCCATCGTCATGGGCGATAAAGGGACCTACAAGTCCAAACGCGACGCCCTGGAGCGTGCCGGCGTGCGCGTGCTGGAAACGCCGTCGGATGTGGGCAAGGCCGTGAGGGAGGCGCTTGGATGAGTCGTATGTCGAAGGTCGTATATCGAATATCGGAAGTTTGACCCAGTCGATATTCGACATCCGTTTTTCAAACATTTTGCTCACGCTGCGAAACCTTTCCGCGGCCGGATTGAACAGAAAATGAAAGCCGTTCAAGTCACCCGCTATGGCGGTCCGGAGGTGCTGGCCCTCGAAAACGTCGCCGTTCCGGAACCCGGAGACGGCGAAGTCCTGCTTGCGCTCGAGTTCGCAGGCGTCAACTTCATCGACGTCTACACCCGCCGCGGTGATTACGCCAGGTCGGATACCTATGCCAACGAGCCGCCGTTCACGCTGGGGCGCGAAGGCGGCGGCACGGTGGCGAGGGTAGGCCGGGGCGTTGGAAACTTTGCCGAAGGCGATCGGGCTGCTTATTGTCTGGTTCCCGGCGCCTACGCCGAGTATGCGGTGGTGCCGGACTGGCGACTGGTCAAGGTGCCCGACGAAGTGGACATGAAGACCGCGGTGACGCTGATGCTTCAGGGCTGCACCGCCCACTACCTTTCCCATTCCCTGTTTCAGCTTGGAAAGGGCCAGCGGTGTCTCATCCATGCCGCTTCCGGCGGGGTGGGACAGCTCCTGGTTCAGCTTGCCAAGATCCGCGGCGCCGAAGTTTTCGCCACGGTGGGAACAGAAGAGAAAGCGAAGCTCGCCAAGGAGCGGGGCGCCGATCACACGATTCTTTACAAGGACGCGGATTTTGCGGACATTGTGCATGAGCTCAGCGGTGGCGAAGGGGTGGACGTGGTCTACGACGCCGTGGGCCGATCCACCATCGAGGGGTCCCTGCGCTGCGTCAAACGCCGCGGCACGCTGGTCAATTTCGGCGGCGCGTCGGGACTCGTCGAGTCCATTGAGCCGCTGGCGCTTGCCGAGGCCGGTTCCATATTTTTCACCCGTCCCCACATGGCGGACTACATGCGCAACCCGGATGAAATACACTGGCGCAGTTCCGAGATGTTCGACCATGTCTTGAACGGCCGCTTGAAAGTGAACATCGACAAGGAGTATCCGCTCGCCGATGCGGCCGCGGCCCACCGTTATCTCGAAGCGGGCAAGACAACGGGAAAGCTGCTCCTCGATGTGCGTGCCTGAACCGCGCGACCCCGGCTGACGACGCCGCCGTCTCCCTCAGGCAGTCCCGCTGAGCTTCCATCCGCAGCCATGACGGAACCCGACCCTTATTTGATCGCGTGGTGCGCGGGATCTCTCGCGCTCGCCGGCGTGGTCAAGGGGGTCGTGGGCATCGGCATACCGATGGTGTCCATTGCCCTGCTTTCCCTGGCCATCTCCGTACCTCAGGCGGTAGCGCTGCTGCCGGTGCCGATCCTGGTGGCGAATACCTGGCAGGCCTTCCGCGGGGGTCGCTTTATCTCGTCGCTGCAGAGATTCCGTCCGCTGATCGTTGCGCTCGGTCTCGGAATCATGGTCGGAGCGCTGCTGCTCAAGCACGTAGATGATCGCGTGCTCCAGGCCGTTATCGGCATTGCCGTCATGGTGTTCTCGATCACCAGCCTGAGTACGCCCGAGCTTCGGATTCCGGCCGGGGCGGAGCGACCGCTGGGCGCCGTAGCCGGCGCCGTCGGCGGCGTTCTCGGCGGCATGTCGAGTCTTTTCGGCCCGCCCATCCTGATGTTTCTCGTTTCGCTTCACATTCCCAAGGACGAATTCGTCGCGATCATCGGCACCGTCTATCTGCTCGGCGGCGTTTTTCTGCTCGCGGCGCTGGCCGGCGTTCGGGTGATGGGTCCCGAGGAGGTTGCGCTTTCCGCGCTGGCGACACCGCCGCTACTTGCGGGCATGGCGCTGGGACAATGGCTCAGGGATAAGATCAGTCAAAAGGCGTTCAGGACGGGACTCCTTGTCACCGTCATGCTGATTGGCACGAGTCTATTGCTGCGGGCGGTGCTTTGAATCGGTAGATGGTAGATGGGGCCGGACTTGCCGTTTCGTCTTCTCCCCATATGCCATCGACCTTCTACCATCTACTCTACTTATCAACACTCCGGCTTTTTCAGCGCCTCCACCTCTTCAAGCGTCACGTCGATAGCAAAGTTTCCGTAGTCGTAGATCATGTTGCCGATGACGCCGTTTTCGAAAACCTCGGCGCTCATCTCGAACTCCGGAGCGGGACTCACGGAGCCCACCTTGAAGTACGCCAGTCGGACCGGCCAGAAGGTCGAGCCGCTCAAAAATTCGATGTTTTTACTCTCACCGTCGCTGGCGGCGCCGATGAAGGTGGAAATCTCGAAGGGATTCTCCCTGGTGCTGCCGTCGAACACTGTGTGTCGCACACTCTTCTCGCCTTTCAGCGCCGCTCCGATGATCAGTTCGAGGTGCTTGATTGGAAACACCGTGTTCCCGGGAAGCGGTTCGGTCACCGTCTCCGGGCGAGCGTAACGGATTTCTCCCTCTCCCGAGTCTTCGATCCTCACCTTTCCCGCAAGGTCTTCCGTAAGTCTGCGGTTCTCGAAGGTTCGCGCTTCGAAATAGAACTCCCTGCCCGGCTTGTCTTCGAAGCTCGACAGATAGGCCAGATGTTCGAACTGGCTTTCGTCCTCACCCAGCACGTTGAAGCCGAGATACTGATCCACCTTGTAGCCGTCGCAGGATATTTCGAGACGCACCTCCATCATTCCTTTAATCGCTGCGACCCCGCTGTCCGGGTCAGCGAAGTTGCGGCTCAGGCTGTAACGCGCAACGTGGGGGACCAGGGCGATGCCCGGCGCGGAATCCACGGTCCGGGGCACGCTCAGAGTGAGCGCCAGGGCCGCCAGAGTCGGAAGCCATGAGAAGACCGGCCGGCGCGCGTACCGATAGATCCGGGTTGTTGTGAAATCGAGAGGCATTGGTGGTGGAGGCTTTTTCAAATCGTCCGTATTATCGATGAGACGCCTGCTAACGGTGTGGAAGACGGTTTGGGCCGTAAGTTTAACCTCATGGGAGCCAGAACGCGCCGGCAGCTATGATGGAAACATGAGCAACTCGCTGGTTTGCTGGAAATGCGGAGCTTCTCTCGAGGACGTGCTGATTCCGTTCAGCCGGCGCGAGGAGTGCCCTGCCTGTCATACCGACCTGCACGTGTGCCGGATGTGCGAGTTCTACGATACTTCGGTCAGCCGGAGCTGCCGGGAGCCGGTTGCCGACGAGGTCCGCGACAAGGAGCGGGCGAACTTCTGCGGCTACTTCACGCCGATTCCCGGCGCCCATCAGGCCAAGGATACCCGCGCCGCCGACGATGCCAGGTCGGAGCTGGCGGCGCTCTTCGGCGATACGGACGGCTCGGATGTCGACGCCGGAGGAAGTGTCCCATCCGACGCGGACGCCGCCCGGGATAAGCTCAACCGGCTCTTCGGCATCGACGAGAAAAAGGACGATTGAGTCAGTCGTCACCGATGGGCCTTCCCGCCTGACCTTCTGAACGTGCGCCCGCCGGTCGTCATACCGATCCCGGTCGTCTTCACCGGCACCTCCGGCGCGCTTCTTCTCGCCGTCGCCTCCACCGCAATCTTCGCCGACATGCACGCGCTGGTTCGCCACGTGAGCGGCGACCTGCACCCGTTCGAGGTTGCCTTTTTCCGCAGCATCTTCGGACTCGTCGCCATCGCTCCGCTCATGTGGCGGGTCGGGCCATCGGTTCTGAGGTCGCGCAATCCCGGGCTGCTCGCCGTCCGTGGTCT
>DATIPL010000868.1:0-2000 GCA_035471965.1 Gammaproteobacteria bacterium | reverse complement strand
CTGCTGGTCGTCTTGGCGAATCTGCGAGGAATGCCGTCGGCAATTGCAGAGATGCAGGAGTCCATTCCACCGGCTGCGTCCACTGCCGAGCAATCGGATCGTGCCGCGTGGGACGTTCCGCCGCTCAAGGATGCCGCCAAGGACGCGTTCCTCATCGGTACGGCCTTGGACTATCAGCGCTGGCGCCGACGACGAGATCCGGTGAATGACGCGATCGCTATGACACACTTCAATGCGATCACGCCCGAAAACAGCATGAAGCCGATGTTCCTGCAGCCCTTTGAGGGCTACTTCAGTTTCGACAGCGCCGATCGGCTCGTAGAGCTTGCGGAGCGCTAGCAACGCTCACGAAATAACTTCCGCAAATGCGTGTTAGCTGCTCTAATGAGTGTGGAGTCAAGGTTGATTTTTTCCGTAGGAGGCATCTTCATGGCAGTCACTCCTTTCAGCAAAGAAACCGAAGAACGGATGCGTGTCTTTTATGGCTCCCTGAACGAAAGGGATCGGCGGCGGTATGCGGGTCTGGAAGCGAACAAGCTCGGGCATGGCGGGATTTCGTATATCAGCCGGATTCTAGGCTGCGACCGCAAGACCGTCAGCCAAGGCATCGACGAGATTCTCCATCCACCCGATCTCGATCCCGCACGGGTTCGTCAAAAAGGGGGGACGGAAATGCTGTCTTGACAGCCTGCCGGACCTGCGAGACAACTTTCGCGAAGTCCTCCGTCACTATACCGCGGGCGATCCGATGCGGGAGGAGGTCCGCTGGACCAATCTCAGCAAACGTGAGATCGCCGAGCGCCTGGCCAAGACGAACACGCCCGTCAGCGTCAACATTGTGACTCAGTTGCTCGAGGAGGCCGACTTTCACCGCCGCAAGCTGCGGAAGACGCTGGCCATGGGGCAGGCTCCCCGCCGAAACGATCAGTTCGAATACATCGGCCAATTGGTGGATGCGTATCGGAACTCGGGGAATCCCCTGCTCAGCATGGACACCAAGAAAAAGGAGTGCTTGGGCCCCTATTTTCGTCCCGGCCTGCTCTTCGCGGCGGAGGAAGTGCCGGTCTACGACCACGACTTTTTGCACGCGGCCCAGGGCGTGTTGTATCCGCATGGTCTGTATGACCCGAAACGAAACGTTGGTCATTTGTATCTGGGGCTGAGTCACGATACCAGCGAGTTTGCTTGTGACAACGTCTATCGCTGGTGGATGCGGTTTGGGCGCTGGCACTATCCCTACGCCACGTCCTTGCTGTTACTTTGTGATTGCGGTGGGAGCAATGACTACCGGCGTTACCTGTTCAAACAGTCTTTGCAGAAGCTGGCCGATCGGATGCAGTTGGAGGTGCGCGTGGCGCACTACCCGCCTTATACGTCGAAGTACAATCCGATTGAACACCGAATGTTTCCGCATGTCACGCGGGCCTGTGCGGGCGTGAGCCTTAGCGATTTGGAGACGGCGGTGCAATTGATGCGCAAGACTCGGACTCGGACAGGGCTGCGAGTTACGGTGGAGGTGAACTGGAAGTATTATGCAACGGGCCAGAAATACTCCGCGGAGTTCCGGGCCGCGATGCCGCTTGAATTTGACGAAGACCTGCCTGCTTGGAACTACCGCGCGCTTCCGGGAGCAGCGCGAGACATTCTCTTAAACTGATCCGTGAGCAATCGGACGTTCTCTGATAACATTCCCAGGAATCCCTCTGCGCCAATCCCCGCTTTTAGAAGATATTGCGAGCATCAGAGCACATTGAGTACTTCAAAAAGCGATCAATACGCCCCATGTGAATGGTCCCTACGTTCCCTGGGCAGCAGCGCCTTCTAACCCTTCCAGAAAATGAGGAAGTTATTTCGTGAGCGTTGCAACGGGTGCATGGGGAGGCTGAGGACTTCACGCGCGGCTTGCTCGGCGTGCGGAAAGTCGCCCGGTTGGTATCCGAGGTCTGCAAAGACCGGCTGTTCATGTAAACACGTGGGGTAGTACACGGCCGTGGGGATGC
>DATIPL010000867.1:0-4146 GCA_035471965.1 Gammaproteobacteria bacterium | reverse complement strand
CTGCTCGAGGAGGGGCCTGTCCAGCCCGAGCTCGGTTCGAAGCTCGGCGTGCCGCTGAGGATCGAGGCCGCGTTCACCCACCAGGAGCTCGATGGGGTCTCCCGGGATCAGTCTGATCATTGCGAATGTCAGCAGCGTGATGCCGACGAAAGTGGGAATTACGAGCCCGATGCGGGTGAGAATGAAGCGGAGCATAACCTAGGCGACTGAATGTCGTCTTAAAGAGACCGACTGGCGCTCTGATTAAGCGCGGGTTTCGGTAACAAGTGACAGATGACAAGTAACATGGAAACCGCCACTTGTCACATGTCACGTGTTACCTGTCACTAAACAAAAAGGCCCGGGAGTCGTCCGACCCCCGGGCCGGCTTCGCCATCAAGCGAAAGCTACTGTTTCAGATCCACGCCGTAGAAAATGTGCCCGCCGAAGGGATCGATCTTGAAATCCATCACTTCCTTGCGAACCGGCTTGAATACCACGGAATGAGCAATGGTCACCCAAGGCGCTTCCTCCTTGAAGACCAGCTGAGCTTTCTTGTACAGCTCCGTACGCTTGGCGACATTGGAAGTCTGCTTGGCATTAACCAGGAGATCGTTGAACTCCCGGTTGCACCAGCGTGCGCGGTTGGCGCTGTCTTTGGCCGCCTCGCAGCCGAGCAGCACGAACATGAAGTTGTCCGGATCGCCGTTGTCCCCCGTCCATCCGAGCAGCACGGTCTGGTGCTCACCCATCTTTGAACGCTTCAGGTACTCTCCCCACTCGAAGGAAACGATTTTCGCCTTCACGCCGACCTTCTGAAAATCAGACTGGATGAGCTCCGCCATACGCCTGGCATTCGGGTTGTAGGGCCGCTGCACCGGCATCGCCCAAATGTCGGTCTCGAAGCCATTTCCGTATCCGGCCTCGGCGAGAAGCTTCTTTGCCATTGCCGGATCGTAGGGATAATCCTTCACCTCGTCGTTATACGACCAGATGGTGGGCGGGATCGGGTTCTTGGCAATCTTGCCAGCGCCCTGAAAAACCGCGTCGAGGATCGCCTGCTTAT
Organism: Gammaproteobacteria bacterium; assembly: GCA_035471965.1. Taxonomy (GTDB): domain Bacteria; phylum Pseudomonadota; class Gammaproteobacteria; order HK1; family HK1; genus CAMYJH01. The sequence continues at coordinate 3,101 of DATIPL010000867.1, read as the reverse complement.
TGACTGCGTAGTTGAGCGCCTTGCGAACGCGTTTATCGTCATACGGCTTCTTCTCGGTATTGAAAGCCAGATAGCCGACGTTGAGTCCCTCCTGCTCCAGCACCTTGATCTCGGGGTCATTGCGCATCGCTTCGATATCGGCAGGGTTGGGGTAGGGCATGACGTGACACTCCCCGGCCTTCAACTTCTGATAGCGCACCGCCGGGTCCGGGGTAATGGCAAAAACCAGATTGTCGATATTTGCTTTACCCGCCCAGTAGTCCGGATGCGCCTTGTAGCGAATGACGGCGTCTTTCTGGTAACCGACCAGCTGAAAAGGTCCGGTGCCGACAGGTTCCAGGTCCACCTTCTCCGGCGTCCCGGCGGCCAACATTTTGTCGGCTTGTTCCTTCGACATGATGGACGCGAAGTCCATGCCGAGGTTGGCGATGAAAGGCGCTTCTGGCTTGTTCAGATGAAATCGCACCGTGTAGTCGTCGACCTTCTCTATGGATTTGATCAGGTTCGGCATGTCCATCGACACGAAGTACTCGTACTGTCCGCCGGAGACCTTGTGGAACGGGTTGTCTTCCTTAAGCTGTCGCTCGAAGCTGAACACCACGTCGTCCGCATTGAGGTCACGACTTGGGGTGAACATGCCCGTGGTGTGAAACTTCACGCCCTTCCGCAGGTGGAAGGTGTAGGTGAGACCATCCTCGGACACGTCCCACTTCTCGGCCAGGGCGGGCACGATCTTGGTGGTGCCGCGCTCGAACTCGACGAGGCGATTGAAAATTTGCCGCGAGGACGCGTCGAAAGTGGTTCCTGCAGTATAGAGCGAAGGGTTGAAGCCCTCGGGACTGCCTTCGGAGCAGTAGACGAGGGTCTTGGCGGCATGTGCCGGCGCGAAAGCGCCGAGCGTCAAGCTCAGCACCGCCGCGAGCTTGATAGCATGGGTTCTCATGAGGAGCCTCCTAGTGGCTTTAGTGTTTGTTGATTCTCGGCTGCGCGTTCCGCGACTCCGGAGCCGCGTTCTGCAACGCGATCACCGGGGGAACCGATGGGCGCCTACTATGTCCTTCCGGACGGGGTCCGGCAAGTCCTCGGGGCGCCGGACGTGGGCGAATTGTCGCTTACGGACGGGCCCGCTGGGCCAGGTAGCGCTCGAGAGCATCCAGGGAATCCGGCGTCACCGGCTCGATCCGTCCACCGAGAACCTCATCCAGCGGCCGGAATTCAGCGCTCACGACCTCCTCCGGCTGGAGCGTGAACGGCCCCTCGCAGACGCACGAGTACACCCGGCCGAAGCAGCGGTTGCCGGAATCCTCGAAATAGAAGTCGAATTGGGCTTTGAGCGGCACGCCCCGAATGCCGAGCTCTTCCGCCGCTTCGCGTTCGGCCGAGGCATCGTAGCTTTCGCCCTCCACTACCACGCCGCCGGCAGCCAGGTCGTAACAGCCGGGATAGAGGTCCTTGGTCTCGGTGCGTTTTTGCACCAGCAGCCGACCCTTCGAATCGAAAATAAGAATGAAGGTGGCACGGTGGAGCAGGCCTTTACTGCGCATCTCGTGCCGCGGAGCGGCGCCGATGACCCGGTTGCGGTCGTTGACGATCACGACGCGTTCGCGTCGGGCACGTTCGATTTCCTCTTTGAAACCGCTCACGGTTATTCCAGGCGCTTCAGCCCAAGGCCCGGCGCATCGAGGGTGCGAAGCACTCCGTCTTCAAGCGCAAAGCCTCCCGAGACCACGTCTCGAGAAAGATCCAGGCTGCCGTCCAGATCCAGATATCGGGTTGCCGGCGAGGCCAGCGCCGCGTGCAGTGCCGCGCTGATGCTGATGATGCTCTCGTCCATGCAGCCCCACATCACCGCCACCCCTGCAATGTCGGCGATGTCCGCAATTCGGCGCGCCGCATGAACTCCGCCGCACTTCATCAGCTTGATGTTGAAGATGCCGCAGGCGGGCGGAGGAGCGACCAGAGCCATCGCGTCGGCCTCGTCGAGCAGGGTCTCATCGGCGGCGACCCGGCGACGCACGGATTCCGGCAGCTTGCGCAGTGCGTCGACCCGGTTCGCGGGCATCGGCTGCTCCAGGAACTCGATTTCCAGATCCGCTGTTCTCTCAACGAAGATTTTCAATTCCTGAGGGGAATATCCCTGATTGGGATCGACCCGAATCGCAGCCTGGGCGCCGATTCGCTGGCGCAGTTTCGCAAGGCGCTCCAGGTCCTCCTCGAGCGCCTGGCCGAGCTTTACTTTGAGCACTCGAAAGCCCCGCCCGAGGTACTCTTCGGCCTCGGCCAGAGTTGCGTCCACAGGCTTGATGCCGATGGTGATCGAGGTGGGCAGCGCCCGGTGGGCGCGGCCCAGCATTTCCACCAGCGGCACCCTCAGGTGCTGCGCCAGCAAATCGTGCAGCGCCATGTCCAAAGCCGCGCGTGCCGCAGGGGTTTTCTCCATCCGATCCGCGAGCTGGCGACAGAGGGCGGGCAGGGTGCGCAAGTCGCGTCCCTCGAGCCAGGCGATATTTTCCTGCTGCAGCGCGGCCGCGCAGGCCTCACGGGACTCTCCGGTAACGTGGGGTTCGGGCGATGCGCACCCCAGGCCCACCAGCCCGGATTCCGTCTCCACCTCCACCAGGCCCAACTCCACGTCATTCACGCTGCGAAACGCGATGGTGTACGGTCGGGTCAGCGGAAAATGCTCAATCCTCGAGCTGACATTTCTGATCTTCAATCAATTGCCCTCCGACGTCTCGGAAGTTTGCCGCAGGGGCCGCTCATCTCCGGTCTCGGCGACCCGCTGAACAGTGTCACAGGGCCTTGATCCCGCGCAAGCGGCTGACTGTGCGCCTGATTTAGAATCTGTCGCCGATGACCGAACTGCGCGGCGCCTTTGAGCGGAGTCCTAAGCAGCCAGCGCTGAAGCGCAGCCTGGGGCTCGGCCTGATCTCCCTTTACGGGCTCGGCAACATCCTCGGCGCCGGCATTTATGTTCTCGTCGGCAAGGTCGTCGGCACTGCCGGGGTGCACGCGCCGCTGGCGTTCGTGGTCGCCGCGATGGTGGCTGCGCTTTCGGCGTTCACCTACGGCGAGCTCGCGGCGCGATATCCGGTCAGTGC
>DATIPL010000866.1:0-3928 GCA_035471965.1 Gammaproteobacteria bacterium | reverse complement strand
GCGCTGCTGGCTCTGCCCGCCGTCGCGCGCGACCACCGAAAGCCCGGGGCTGACATAGGCGTAGGACTGCTCGATGCGGGCGCCGGCGCTGGAAAGAATCAGGCTATGGCACTCCGCCACCTCGATGGCGGCGGACCAGTCGGCGATCTTGTCCATCGATCGGGCATCCGACCCGGCCGCCTTGATTCGCCGGCTTGCCTCGGAGGTGAGCGCCAGGCAGTCGGCGACCGCCGGCAAGCCGCCCGGGCAACGGCTGTCCACTTTGATCCGATCAGCGGGGACCGGCAGCCGGGCTGAATCGAACAACCGGTGGCTGGCGCTGATCCTGGCCCGATCGCGGGCATTCTCGATCGCGAGCTCGAGTCCCGGCTCGGAAAAATTGCTGGTCGCCGCATACCCGGCACCGCCGTTCTCGACCACGGTCACCATGAAGCCCGAGACGTGATCGTTGATAACGGGCTCGGGCACGTCGCGGCGCACGCTGACCGCCAGCCGGCGCTTCTCCACCAGCCTGAGCACGCAATGGCTCATGCCCTGGGCGAGGTGCTCGAAGGAGGTTTCGATCGCGTCGACTGAAGCTCTGTCTCGCATAGGCGCTGTTGAATCGTTCAAGCGTCCGTCGGTCCACGGGACGGGCAAGTATAATGCCCGTGCGGATATATCCCAGGAAGTTCTGAACACGACGTGTGCGGAGTTTTCTGCTCTTTTCCCGTCATTCCCGCGAAGCTTTTCCCCGCGAAAACGGAGAGCGGGAATTTGTTAGAAACCGACTTTCATTGTTTAAGGAGGGGTTGAATGGACCTCAAGCTCGAAGGAAAACGCGCCATCGTCTGCGCATCCAGCAAGGGCCTGGGAAAGGCCTGCGCCACGTCGCTTGCCCGGGAGGGCGCTCATATCGTCATGAACGGCCGCACCGAATCGACACTCGAGGAAGCCGCCGAGGAGGTGCGCAGGGTGGCCGGCGGCCGGGTGGACGCGATCTGCTGCGACGTCACCACCGAGGAAGGCCGCGCCATGCTGCTCGAGGCGTGCCCCCACCCTGACATCCTGGTGAACAACGCCGGCGGACCGCCCGCCGGAGATTTTCGCGAGTGGGGCCTCGAGGAATGGCATGCCGCGCTCAACGCCAATATGCTCACCCCAATCGAGCTGATCCGGGCCACCATCGACGGAATGTGCCAGCGCGGCTTCGGGCGCGTCGTCAACATCACTTCCAGCGCGGTGAAGGCGCCCATCTCGACGCTGGGACTTTCGAATGGCGCGCGCGCCGGTCTCACGGGCTTCGTCGCCGGTGTTGCCCGCCAGATCGCCGGCAAGGGTGTCACCATCAACGGAATCCTTCCCGGCGCCTTCGACACCGATCGCATGCGGTCGAACATCGAGCACGTGGCGAAGAGAACGGGAGCCTCTTTCGAGAAAGAGTACGAGGCGCGCAAGGCCCGGATCCCGGCGCAGCGTTACGGCGATCCCGCCGAGTTCGGCGAGCTGTGCGCGTTTCTCTGCAGCGCCCAGGCGGGCTACATTACCGGCCAGAACATCGTCATCGACGGCGGCAACTATCCGGGGACGCTTTGAGTCCGGTCGGCTATGATTGAAAGGCGCGGGTTCAAATCCGCAGTGAAGGCGCAGGGCGCAACAGCCCGGCGTATTGCGCCGGAATGGTTTGAATTCTCGCCTTCCCGCGAATGACCGACGGCAGCGAAGATTACGGGCCTATAATTTACTTATGGCTTTCCGGAGGATTTTCTCCCATGAGACGCAAAATACTAACAATCGGCGCGCTGCTGTTGTTTTCGTTTCGAAACGCTTCAGCGCTCGGCCTCGGCGAGCTCGAGGTGAAATCGATGATGAACCAGCGGCTGGATGCGCGCATCGATCTGGTTTCGGTGCAGACCGGGGACATCATCAATATGACGGTGCGCCTGGCCGAGCCCGAGATATTCCAGAGCGCGGGGCTTTCGCGGCCCTTTCATTTGACGAAGCTGAAGTTCGAGCCGGTGGAGACGGCGGAAAATGCGGGACACATTCGCATAACGAGCAAGGATCGTATCCGCGAGCCCTATCTCAACTTCATCATCGAAGTGACCTGGCCCGACGGCAGGCTTTTGCGTGAATACACGGTCATTTTGAAAAAGCCATGATGAAATCGGAAGACCTGAAAGCGCTTCAGGCGCCGCTCAAGTCGGCCTACCGGGACAATCCCGACGCTGCGGTGATCACGCTGAAAGCGGAAGGGGTGCTCGGCGAGGAAAACATCTCCTGCAAAGTGGACAGCGGAAAAGCGCTGGTGGAGGCGGGGCTGCATCCGGCCACCGGCGGCGACGGCAGCTTCGCCTGCTCCGGCGACATGCTGCTGGAAGCGCTGGTGGCCTGCGCCGGCGTGACCCTGAAAGCGGTTGCCACCGCGCTGGAGATCGAGCTGCGAGGAGGCAAAGTCCGGGCCGAAGGCGACCTGGATTTCCGCGGCACGCTGGGCGTGGACAAGGCGGCACCGGTAGGCTTCAAAGACATCCGTCTTCAGTTCGATCTGGACACCGACGCCGGCGAGGAACAGTTGGAGCGCCTTCTGAAACTGACCGAGCGCTACTGCGTCGTCTACCAGACATTGAAAAATCCGCCCGATCTCGAGCTTGCGCCCCCGCGCAAGGGCCGCTGAAGTCGGAAATCAAGGCTCACGCAGCGCGCTGAAGCCTGCGGTAAAGCCCTGCAGGGAAATCCCGATGGAGACGGGCTGCTGTGATCCGGCGTGAAAGGTGATCACCGCCCGTTTTCCGGCTTTCATTCCTGCAATCAGAGCGTCAGACAGCGCCAGCGCGCCGAGGCAGCCCTGACTGTTGCAGTGGCTGTAGCCGAAGCTGACCGCTTCGCCGCCGTCGATGCTGATCCGAAGCCCCTGGGGCAGGGAAACGCCCAGCGGAACGGTTGCGAACAGTCCCGGCCTGCCGTCGGCGGTGATGTAGCCCACCAGCACGTGCAATACAGGCACATAGTCGTCGTCTTTCCTGGTGACGAGCCTTTGAAAGATGTAGCAGCGATCCTGCTCGGCGCCGGCGGGTTTTTCGCAGCGCGCGCTCCAGTCCTTGAATTTCTGACCGTCTTCCAGCGCCGACGCCGCGGGCGCGGGAACAACGGCCGCCCCCAGAAGGAGCAGACAAGCCGCGATGCGGCACAGTGGCGCGTGTTCATGCATCATCGTTCGCGCGGCCGAAGCAAAAGGACTTAGAATCGAGCCTTCAAAACTCTAGATCACCGTCGACGAAAGCGGCAACAGGCGAAAGACCACGGAGCCCGCAAAGGCGAATGCCTGCACCCGACTACCACGGCAACAGCATCGTCAATCTGATGGCTTCCATTGTCGCCGGCCTCGGCCCGGTGCCGGCGGCGCCCGGGAACAGTGACCCCGTTTACACGCCGCATCCGGTGATCACCCCGGACATGCTGGAAGCATCGAAGCACGTCGTCTTGCTGGTCATCGACGGGCTGGGTTACGACTACCTGCGCCGGCGGCTTCCGGGGGGCGCGATAGATTCCGGCATGCGGGACCCCGTCACATCCGTGTTCCCGTCCACCACCACCAGCGCCATCAGCACCTTTCTCACCGCCGACGCTCCGCAGCAGCACGCGCTCACCGGATGGTACATGTGGCTCCGGGAGATCGGCATGGTGGGCTCGCCGCTGCCCTTTCGGAGCCGCCCCGGAAAAGAGGTTCTCGGGGACTTCGGCCTGATTCCCGCCGCGTTTTTTGACAGGCGCCCGGTATTCGAGCGAATCGGACGCGACTGCTTTATGGTTCAGCCTGCAGCGCTCTGGGACTCCCCTTACACCCGCGCGCACACCGGCAGCGCGATGGTCAAGCCCTTCCGCACGCTCGAGCAGATGTTCGGCCGCATTCGAAGAATCGCCGCAAGCCGAAAGCCGAGCTTCACTT
>DATIPL010000865.1:0-3290 GCA_035471965.1 Gammaproteobacteria bacterium | reverse complement strand
ATGGAGATTTTTCCCCTTGAGCTTTTCCGCGGCAATGCGGTCCAGGGTGCCCTTTTTTTCGTCGTCGTCCAGGGCGTAGTAAACCTCCTTGCCCACGTCGATGCGATACAGGGGCGGCATGGCCAGGTAAACGTGCCCCTTTTCCACCAGAGGGCGAAAATGGCGCACGAACAGCGCACACAGCAGAGCGGCAATATGAGCGCCGTCGCTGTCCGCGTCGGCAAGTATGCACACCTTGCCGTAACGCAGCCCGCTCAAGTTGTCGCTGCCCGGATCGACTCCGAGTGCCACCGAGATGTCGTGAACCTCCTGGGAGGAAAGCACCTCTGCCGGGTCAACCTCCCAGGTATTCATTATCTTTCCCCTCAGCGGCATCACCGCCTGAAACTCCTTGTCCCTCGCCTGCTTGGCCGAGCCGCCGGCGGAATCACCCTCCACCAGAAACAACTCGCTCCGCCCGGGGTCCTGGGCGGTGCAGTCGGCCAGCTTTCCCGGCAGTGCGGGGCCGCTGGCGATCTTTTTGCGCGCCACCACCCGACTCGCCTTCAGTCTCCGCTGGGCGTTGCTGATGGCGAGCGCGGCGATCTGATCGCCGGTTTCCGGATGCTGTCCCAGCCATAGACTCAGCCGATCTTTGACCACTCCGGAAACGAATGCAGCGCACTCCCGCGAGGACAAGCGTTCCTTGGTCTGCCCGGTGAACTGCGGACTGCTCATTTTCACGGAAAGCACATAGCTGGCGTGATCCCAGACGTCTTCGGTGGACAGCTTGACGCCTCTGGGCAGAAGATTTCGAAATTCGCAGTACTCTCGAATCGCATCCAACAGCCCGGCGCGAAATCCGTTCACGTGGGTGCCTCCCTGGATCGTCGGGATCAGGTTGACGTAGCTCTCGGAGACCGCCTCGCCGTCGCCGGAAAGCCACGCCAGCGCCCAGTCCACGGCTTCGGTGTTGCCCTCCAGGCTGCCGCTGAACGGCGTCTGCGGAAGATGCTCGATACCCTCCAGAGCGCCCGCCAGATAGGCGCTGACGCCGTCTTGGTAGCACCACTCGTCCCGATTGCGGCTATCCTCCTCGCGATAGGTCACCGTGAGGCCGGCGCAGAGTACCGCCTTCGCGCGCAGCGCGTGCTTCAGACGGGGAACGGAGAACTTTGCCGAGTCGAAGTACTTGGGGTCCGGCCAGAAGCGGATCGTGGTACCGGTATTGCGCTTGCCCACGGTGCCCGCCTTCCTCAGCTTGGAAGACTTTTCGCCCGAGGCGAACTTCATCGTGTATTCGAATCCGCCGCGGCGCACCCAGACTTCCAGCCTCCTGGACAGCGCGTTGACCACGGATACCCCCACCCCGTGCAGTCCGCCGGCGAAACGATAGCTCTTATTGGAAAACTTGCCGCCGGCGTGCAGCCGGGAAAGGATCAGCTCGACGCCGGGCATGCCTTCTTCCGGGTGCATGTCCACGGGCATTCCGCGGCCGTCGTCGCTGACTGAAAGCGAGCCGTCCTTGTAGAGTACGACGTCAATTTGACGGGCGTAGCCGGCTATGGCCTCATCGACGCTGTTGTCGATGACCTCCAGCGCAAGGTGATTGGGGCGGGACGTATCGGTGTACATCCCGGGGCGTTTTCGAACTGGCTCGAGTCCGCTCAGGACCTCGATGTCGGACGCGTCGTATGTTCGGCTCATTCGCGCATCAGTTACCGACAGGCCTGGGACGATGCGGGACCCGGGCGGGGTCGTTCTGCACGATGCGCTGTTGCACTTCTTTCTCGTTTAATGCCCAGCCGTCGCGGTCGCATACGTAGCGCTCCGCCAGCAGCCTGCGATAGTCGTACGGACCAGTGGTTTTCAGTTTTCGCCAGGTCTGAACCGCCAAGGGCTTGAATCCCCCGGTTTCGGCGGCGTAAGCATACGTCTTGAACTCCGAGGTCGCACAGCGGATGCCTTCATAGAAGATATTTCGCGCCCCGGCAGTTGGCTCCAGCACCACGGTATACCGGAGCACCTCGTCACTTCCCATGGAGACGGAGGCGCGGTCGATGAAATAATCGTAGCCACCCTCAATCAGTTCCGAATCCAGGCGAACCAGATTTGCCTCGCGCGGGGCTTCTGGATACTCGAACTGATCGGACTCCGACCACCTTTTGTCCGGTCTCGAGAGAAAGCGCCGCTCCGACTCTTTCAATTCCAGATCCGGCTGCGCCTCTACGCATCGAGCGATGCCTAGAAAAAATACGAGGAGAATGCCGGCGAGTCGCTGTGTCAACGGCGAACTTAAAAGTCGGGCAGGGGCCATTTGGCGCGTAAGTGTACTCTGTCGAATGGCCCTAATCGACCTTGAACGGTGAAGATTCGATCCTCACATTGCGCTTTAGATCCGGACAGAAAAATCCGGATAAACAGCAAGCTGCACGAAAGAATTTATTCTCGAGCTGAGATGGCGCCGAAGGCGCGGAACGTCGCGCACGCCGGGGAGCCAGACTGCCTTCGAAAGTGGCTCAACACAAATCCGCGGCCAGCGCATCACGCACGGCCGGGGGAACGGGATCCACCGATTCACGGTAGTTCTCGTGATCGATACCGACTGAAATATCGGCGCCGGATTTTGCCCGTTTCACGTCGTCGGGCTTGAGCTCGAAACGAAGAAAATGAACCGATGAGGTCTTTTCCTCATCCTCGCGGTCCATATCCTCATCGGCAATGGCGAATATCCTTTCTCCCTCTCCCACTCGCACCCATACCCGATCTTCGATACCAATCAGCTTCGCCAGCTGACGGCGGCGCTCATCCACGTCCTCGTACTCGAGCATGAACGTGGCCTTGAGATTGCTGCCGTCGGGGATGAGGGGATTATAGGCTGCGAGCTCTTCTTCGATGCCCGCTTTCTCATAAATCCGCTCTACGCGCAGCATTTCCTGGACCTGATAACGAATGGTCACGCGGTCTTCGAAATAGAGGGTTGCGTTTCGGCCCACCGCGACTTTGCGGGTCTTCTTGTGCTCGAGGACCTTAGCTCTGAATTCGTTACGCGCCTCGGCATATTCTTCGAGGCTGTAAAGATCTTCGCGTTTCAATGGCTCCATGTTCATATCCCGTAGGCCTTGCGCAAAAGGCTGAACGGCGGAACCGCCCGGGTGCCGTCATTCAGACCGTGTTCGATGTGCCGCGCCGCCATAGCACAGTCGCTCGTGTAGTAGTCGGGCTCCGCGCTTTTTACCCGGCCAACCACGGGACGGCCTATTTTCATTGACGTTTCATGAAATTCGGCCTTCACCGCGTAAGTACCGTCG
>DATIPL010000864.1:0-3137 GCA_035471965.1 Gammaproteobacteria bacterium | reverse complement strand
CTGACCATTGGCCGAGCGCACGACGCAGGGATCCGACCAGCGGATATCCAGCACTTCGCTTTTTTCGAAGATCTCCACGCCCCGCGAGCGCGCGGCAGCGCCAATACCCAGCAGATAGTTGAGCGGATGCATATGGCCCCCGCCGTTGTCCATCCGCCCGCCGCAGTAGGCCTCGGTCGCCACGAGCTCGCGGATCTGCTGCCGTGAAAGCATCTGATACCCGGTATAGCCATAGTGCTTCGAAAGATGCTCCGCTTCCGCCGCAAGCCCGGGCAGAAAGCGCTCGCGCGTGGCGGCGAGCAGGTTCCCGGGTTTGAAGTCGCAGTCGATATCGAAACGCTCGATGCATTCGGCGATGATGGCTTTGGCCTCCTCGCACATGTCCCAAAGCAACCTGGCGTTGTCCCGGCCGGCGAGGCGCTCGATTTCACGAATACCGGTGCGAAGCCCGGAACCGATTTGGCCCCCGTTGCGCCCCGATGCGCCGAAGCCCAGCCGACCCGCCTCCATCAGCGCCACCCGGTATCCGCGTTCTGCCAGAGAAAGCGCCGCGGATACGCCGGAAAAGCCGCCGCCGATAACGCAGACGTCCGCCTCCCGCTCGCCGTTCAAGCTCGGGTATTCCGGATAGGTGCGCGCGCTGGCGGCGTAGTAGGAATCGGGATGGGTGGCGATGTCTGGCATGCGCGATCGGAGGTCACGTTGTTACCGCAGCGCGGTGTGGCCGTCTGGCGGATACGAGATTCAGAAGTTGGGTTTTCGCGGGGCGCTCTTGTACCGCTCGACGCTGGAGACGATCTCGACCTTAGCGTCCTTGATTCCGGTCCAGCCCTCGATCTTCACCCATTTTCCGGATTCGAGATCCTTGTAGTGCTCGAAAAAATGCGAGATCTGCGAAAGCAGTGACTCAGGCAGGCTGTCGATCGTGGTCACGTTCCTGTAGTAATCCGTCAGCTTTTTGATCGGCAGCGCGATGATCTTGGAATCGGGACCCGATTCATCGGTCATCTGCAGCATGCCGAGCGGACGGCATCGGATCACCGAGCCACTGATCAGAGGGCAGGGAGTGACGACGAGAACGTCGACCGGGTCGCCGTCCTCGGAGAGCGTGTTGGGCACGTAGCCATAGTTGCAGGGATAGTGCATGGAAGTGCCCATGAATCTGTCTACGAACATGGCGCCGGACTCTTTGTCCATCTCGTACTTCACCGGATCGCTTTGCGCCGGTATCTCGATGATGACGTTGATGTCTTCGGGGACATTCGTTCCTGCGGTGACGCGATCCAGATTCATGCTGGAAAACCTTCCATCGACGGTGCGCGCAAAAGTATATCAGCCTCCGGCGCCGGCTCGAGGGCCGGATAATTGTGAATTTTCCGGCAGTCCACTATAGTTCCGCGCCTGCGGCCAGGCGGCTCACGGGGCGGGACTGCGCCGGCAAAAAAAGTCGCGGAACTTCAAAGATTTCACCGGTTTTAGGGAGATAACCAATGAGCGCCAACGCTCTCATTCCGATCATTTTCGGCCTCGGCGGCCTGGGCGTAGCCTGGTTCATTTTTCAGAAGGTCAAGGAGTATCCCGAAGGGGAACCCAAGGTCGCGGCCATTGCGGAGCAGATCCACCTCGGCGCCATGGTCTTCATGCGCCGCGAATACAAGCTCCTCACGTGGTTCTGTCTGATACTGATCATCATTCTCTGGTACCTGCTGGAGTTCGCAACCGCTTTCGCCTTTCTTGTTGGCGCGCTTTCCTCGGCCGGGGCCGGCTATATCGGCATGACCACGGCCACCCGGGCCAACGTGCGCACCGCCACCGCCGCCCACGACCGCGGCGCCGCGGAAGCGCTTACCATCGCCTTCTTCGGCGGGTCCATAATGGGACTCGCGGTAGCGTCGCTCGGTCTATTCGGTCTCGGCTTGCTTTACCTGTTCTTCGGCGGCGATCCCGAAACCGCGCATGTCATTCACGGATTCGGAATGGGCGCTTCCAGCGTGGCGCTGTTCGCCCGCGTCGGCGGCGGCATTTTCACCAAAAGCGCGGACGTGGGGGCGGACCTCGTCGGCAAGCTGGAAGCGGGAATACCCGAGGACGACCCGCGGAACCCGGGAGTCATCGCCGACAACGTCGGCGACAACGTCGGCGACGTGGCCGGCATGGGCTCGGACATCTTCGAGTCGTACTGCGGCGCCATGATTGCCACCATCGCCATGGCGTCCACCATCTCAGCGGTCACCCTCGAGCCGCTAGGTGAGCGGCAGTCGCTGATGTTCCTGCCTCTGGGACTCGCTTCCCTGGGACTGGTCTGCTCGATCATCGGCATCTGGCTGGTCAAGACGTTTTCCGACCGTGAGCCGGAAAAGGCGCTGCGCTTCGGCACCATCGGCGCCACGGTTGCCTTCATGCTGTTGTCCTGGCTGGTCATCACCAATTTCGCGGACCTCGATGTCAAAGTCTGGGTGGCGGTTCTCTCCGGCGCGCTGGGCGGCATCATCATAGGATTGACGACGGAGTACTTCACCGGCGGCAAGCCGGTGATCGAGATCGCCAAGGCGGGACAGACCGGCGCCGCGACGGTGATCATCTCCGGACTCGCCACCGGCATGATCTCCGTGGCCATTCCCATACTCACCATCTGCGCAATCATCGCCGTCTCGACCCAGCTCATCGGCCTGTACGGTGTCGGAATCGCGGCGGTGGGCATGCTGGCCACCGTGGGCATCACCATGGCCATCGATGCCTATGGTCCCGTGGCCGATAACGCCGGTGGTATCGCCGAGATGGGCGGCATGGGTACAGAGACGCGCAACCTCACCGACTCCCTCGACGAGCTCGGCAACACCACCGCGGCCATCGGCAAGGGCTTTGCCATCGGCGCCGCAGCGCTGGCGGCGCTCGCCATCATCACCGCCTTCGTGGAAACGGTTTCCCATCACGTGCCCGGCTTCACCCTCCTGCTCAGCGAGCCCCACGTGCTCATCGGGCTTTTCATCGGTGGCGTGATCCCTTTCTTCATCGGCGCGCTGACCATGACCGCGGTGGGCGACGCGGCATTCGAGATGATCAACGAGATCCGGCGCCAGTTCCGGGAGATCCCCGGTCTGCTCGAAGGCAAGGCTACTCCGGACACCGCCCGATGC
>DATIPL010000863.1:0-4056 GCA_035471965.1 Gammaproteobacteria bacterium | reverse complement strand
CACTGAGACATGCGGGCGGGGGCGCCTTCCCGGGAGGCGGAACCGACGTCATGCCGGCGGTGCGGGGAACGCGGGAAAAGATGCGGGAGTTCTGTCGTCAATTGCGCGGCGGGCGCTGGCGCGGACTGACTGAGCGTCCCGTGGATACCGTGGTCTGCCTGGGCATAGGTGGTTCGAGCCTCGGACCGGCCATGGCCTGCACCGCCCTCGAGCCTTTCGCCGATGCCGGTCTCGCCATACATTTCGTGTCGGACCTGGATGGGGCCGCGCTCGAGCGCGTGCTCGGCGGCTGCGCTCCGGAACGCACCCTGTTCATCGTCTCCTCCAAGAGCTTCGGTACCGAAGAGACATTAATCAACGCGCGCAGCGCCCGGCGCTGGCTTCAAGGAAAACTGGGTGGTGGCGAGGCCAGCACCTCGCGCCACTTCGTTGCCGTAACCGCGAAGCCCGAGCGGGCGGCCGAATTCGGTATCGACCCGGCCAACGTGTTCGAAATCTGGGACTGGGTCGGAGGCCGGTACTCCCTCTGGTCGGCGGTGGGGCTGCAGCTGGCGCTGCAGATCGGAATGGAGGGATTCGAAGCCATGCTTGCGGGCGCCGCGGAGATGGACCAGCATTTCGTTTCCGCTCCACTCTCCGGCAACATGCCCGTGATTCTGGCGCTGCTCGAAGTCTGGTATCGCGACTTCTTCGACGCCGCCAGCCGTGCGGTGCTGCCTTACGATCACGCCCTGCGGCGTTTCCCCGACTACCTTCAACAGCTTGAGATGGAAAGCAACGGCAAGCGCGTGTCGCGTTCCGGCGCGCCGCTCGAAATCGCTTCGGCGCCGGTCGTCTGGGGCGGGCCCGGTATCGACGGTCAGCACGCTTTTTTCCAACTGCTGCACCAGGGGGAAACGCTGATTCCATCGGATTTCATCGTTCCGCTTCAAAGCCAGCGCCCGCTCGCCGGGCATCACGAAGCGCTGGTGTCGAACGCGCTGGCGCAAACCCGCGTGCTCATGCGGGGGCGCAACGAGTCCGAGATCGAGCGCGCGCTGAGACAGGAAGGAATGAAGGGCGATGCCATCGAGTCGCAGGTGCCGCACCGTGTGCTGCCGGGCAATCAGCCTTCAAGCCTGCTGATGTACGAGCGCCTGGATCCGCGCACTCTGGGCGCCCTGGCGGCGCTTTACGAGCACAAGGTGTTTGTCGAGAGCGTGATCTGGCAGACCAACCCATTCGACCAGTTCGGAGTGGAAACGGGCAAAGTCCTGGCAAAGCGCATCCGCCCGGCGGTCGCGGAAGCGTTGAAGCCGGCGCGGGACAGCTCTGACGGAATGAGCGGGCGAATCGACCGGGTTCTCGCCGCCTGCCCTCTGACGGACGACTGAATCTCGGTGACACGGCCGGCTATAGGAATCCGTTGAACCAGACGTCGAACAAGAAAAGGCCCGTGGTCAGAGATTTCATCCGCCAGCGGATCGATGCCGATCTCGCCGCGGGCAGGAACGACGGCCGGGTGGTGACGCGCTTCCCGCCGGAGCCCAACGGCTATCTGCATATCGGTCACGCCAAGTCGGCGTGTCTGAATTTCGGCATCGCCGAGGAATACGAGGGCGGGATGTGCTCGCTGCGATTCGACGACACCAATCCTACCAAGGAGAAGCTGGAGTACGTCGAGTCCATCAAAGAGGACGTGCGCTGGCTCGGCTTCGACTGGGGCGATCGCCTCCGCCACGCCTCCGGCTACTTCGAGCAGCTCTACGGGTTCGCCGTGGCCATGATTCAAGGCGGGAAGGCATACGTGGACAGCCTGAGCGGTGAAGAGCTTCGTGAGCGGCGCGGAACGCTGACTGAACCGGGACGCGAAAGCCCGTACCGGGATCGCGGCGTGGAAGAGAACCTGGATTTATTCCAGCGTATGCGCGCCGGGGAGTTTCCCAACGGCAGCCACGTGCTGCGCGCCAAAATCGATATGGCGTCGCCGAACATCAATATGCGGGATCCGGTGATGTACCGCATCATGCACGCGACTCATCCCATGACCGGAAATGCATGGTGGATCTATCCCATGTACGACTTCACCCACTGCCTCTCCGACTATATCGAAGGGGTGACTCATTCCCTTTGCACCCTGGAGTTCGAAGACCATCGCCCACTGTACGATTGGTACCTGATTGCGGCGGAGGTCAATCCGCGGCCGCAGCAGATCGAGTTTTCGCGCCTCAACTTGAGCTATACCGTAATGAGCAAACGGCTGCTCAACACGCTGGTGAACGACGGTCACGTGAGCGGCTGGGACGATCCGCGCATGCCGACGCTCAAAGGCATGAGGCGGCGCGGCTACACCCCGGAATCGATCCGGGATTTCTGCGAGCGCATCGGCGTGACCAAGAAGGACAACGTGGTGGAGATGGGGGTGCTGGAAAACTGCATCCGGGAAGATCTGGACCCCCGCGCGCCGAGAGTCATGGGGGTCCTTCGGCCGCTGAAAGTGATCATCGACAATTACCCCGAGGATCAGGTGGAGGCGCTCGAGGCGCCCAACCACCCGAAAGACCCATCCATGGGCACGCGCACGCTGCCGTTCTCGCGCGAGCTTTACATCGAGCGGGACGACTTCATGGAGTCTCCGCCGTCGAAGTTTTATCGTCTGGCGCCCGGCCGCGAGGTGCGCCTTCGGTACGCATACCTCGTCACCTGCGAGGACCTGGTGCGCGACGAACGAAGCGGAGAGATCGTCGAGGTGCACTGCCGCTACGATCCGCGGACGCGTGGCGGCAACGCGCCCGACGGGCGCAAGGTCAAGGGAACCCTCCACTGGGTGTGCGCAAAAAGCGCGCTGACCGCGGAGGTTCGCCTCTACGACCGACTGTTCAAGGTGGAGAATCCCGCGGCGGCGCTCGACGACCAGGGATTCGCGTCCCTGCTCAATCCGGATTCGATGGAGGTACTGCCAAAGGCCCGCGTCGAGCCCAGCGTGAAAGATGCAGTGGGAACGGCCAACTATCAGTTCGAGCGCCAGGGATATTTCTGCCTCGACAGCGCCGACAGCCGGCCGGGGGCGCCGGTGTTCAATCGCACCGTGACCCTGCGCGACACCTGGGCCAAGCTCTCAAGAACCGGGGACGGTTAGGCTGACTGGCGGGTCTTCTGTCCCATCTCGCGGACGCGGCCCTGCAAGGTGAGCCGGTCGAGTTGCTCTATGGGGAGGGCAGCGAGGATCTCGATGCGGGTGGCGAGCTCGCGGTAGGCGTTGGCGAATGCGAGCTTTTTCTCCGCTTCGCTTCCGGCGACGATCGCGGGATCGGGGAGCCCCCAGTGGGCGACCACCGGCTGCCCTGGCCACACCGGGCAGACTTCGCCCGCCGCCTTGTCGCACACCGTGATGACGATGTCCATTACCGGCGCGCTATCATCGTCTGCGAACTCGAGCCAGTCCTTGGAGCGAAGCTCGGAGACGTCGTGGTTGCGGCGTTCGAGCAGGTTGAGCGCGAAGGGATTGATCCGACCGGTGGGGTGACTTCCGGCGCTGAAAGCGCGGAATTTTCCTCGGCCCAGGCTGTTGAGAATGGCTTCACCCATGATGCTGCGAGCCGAGTTTCCGGTACAGAGAAACAGCACGTTGTAGGTTTTGGCGCTCATCGTCCAGTCCTCCGCGGTCAGAGGGGTCAATTTGCTTGAGTTTTGTTGCGCGTTGATGACGCGATTGTCACCGCAGGCGAGAGGGCAGCGGAACTGATGCCCATACGCGTGATTGTGCTCGTCATCGTCGCCTTCGTCTTCGGCGCCATGCTGTTCTTCGCCGCGGTGGTGACTCCGGTGCTTTTTCGCCGTCTGAGTCGTGAGGCCGCCGGAGAGTCGATCAGATGCCTTTTCCCCGCCTATTACATGGTGCTGGGCTGCGCTGCGGCGGCAGCGGCGGTGCTGTACGCCGTCGATGTTTCGCCGGCGTCGCTCAACGCCCATCTGCTCGCGGCGGTCGCGGCCGGCTTTTTCCTTGCGCGATTCGTGCTGCTGCCCCGAATCAACGCGGTCAGGCCGCCACCGGGAGGCACGAATGCCGAATTCAGC
>DATIPL010000862.1:0-5562 GCA_035471965.1 Gammaproteobacteria bacterium | reverse complement strand
AGCGAAAAGGCCAGCGCGCGCGCGCGGATGAGCGCCGCCACGGTCTCGCGGCGGGCGGGCGTCAGCTGCTTCGAATCCCGTATGCCTTCGATCACGACGTCGTCTCCCAGAATCACGGCGGCGGCCACCACCGGCCCGGCCAGCGGTCCGCGACCGGCCTCGTCGACGCCCGCGACCAGCAAGCGACGGCGCCTCACGGACTCTTTCCCGCGGCGACTTCCAGCACCGCCTCGGCAGCCCTGGCGCTGGCATCGTTCTTGAGGCTGGCGTGAATATCGGCGAAGCGCTGCTCGAGCGCCCGGGCCCGCTGCGGTGAGTGCAGGAACTCGAGCAGCGCAGGACCCAGACGCTCCGGCACCGCCTCGTCCTGGAGCAGCTCCGGGACCAGCGCTTCTCCCGCCAGCAGATTCGGCAACCCCACGTGATCCACGTGCAGCATGCGCCGACCGATAAGCCAGGTCAGCGGCAGGGTCCTGTAGGTGATCACCATCGGCCGTTTGAGCAGCAGGGCCTCCAGAGTCGCCGTTCCCGAGGCCACCAGCACCGCGTCTGCGGCCGCCATGGCGTCTCGCGCCCGCCCGTTGACGAGGTCAATGCTCAGCTCCGCGGCGTAACGACGAACCGCGGCTTCGAAAAGAGAGCGGGTGGCGGCATCCACCAGAGGCGCTACGAAACGCAGTCCCGGCCGGCGCTGCTCCAGCCAGACCGCGGTTCGGGCCAGGGGTTCGGCGAGAAAGCGGACCTCGCTCACCCGGCTGCCCGGAAGCAGCGCCACGTATTCGCCCTCTTCGGTCAGACTCAATGAGCGTCTCGCCGCGAGCCGATCGATTTGCATCGGGATCTCATCCGCCATCGGGTGACCGACGAAAGTCACCGGTACCTCACGCTGGCGGTAAAACTCCCGCTCGAAGGGGAACAGCACCAGCATGCGGTCCACTGCCCGGGCAATTTTCTTCACCCGGTATCGCCGCCAGGCCCAAACCGACGGGCTCACGTAGTGCAGCGTCGGAATACCCGCCCGTCTCGACATGAGCTCCAGGGATAGATTGAAGTCCGGCGCATCGACACCCACCAGCACGTCCGGCGGATCGGAGATCAGGCGTTTTGCCAGGCGCCGGCGCATCGGAATCACCTCGGCGAAGCGGCCGAAGGCTTCGAACAATCCCATCACCGACAGCCGCTCCATGGCGTAAAAGGTTTCGCAGCCGGCCGCCTTCATTTCCGGTCCGGCAATACCCTGAAAGCTGGCGTCGGGACGACGCGCTCTGATGGCTCGAATCAGGCCGGCGCCGAGCTGGTCACCCGAAGCCTCTCCGGCGGTGATGACGACGCGCAAATCTCCCCCCGATTGAATGCCTCAATCCCGGCTACGCTGCGGGGCCCGGGATCGGCCGTGGCCGATCGGCTCCGACTGACTTCCTGCCGCGTGGCGTCAAGGTCGGTGCATCCTTTACCTGACGACTCCTCTCGTCGACCCGGCGACGAAGTCGCGCAGCGCCGCGACTTCGGGGTGCCTGCGCGCGGACTCCTCGAGCGCCTCCAGCGCCTGGTCCACCGTCAGTCCCTGCTTGTAAATGATCTTGTAGGCGCGCCTCAGCGCACGCAACGCATCGGTGTCGAAGCCGCGGCGTTTGAGCCCCTCGGTGTTGAGCCCGTGAGGCTTGGCCGAGTTGCCGGACACGGTGACGAAGGGGGGCACGTCCTTGAACACCACCGTGCCCATGGCGGAAAAGCTGTAGTCGCCGACGGCACAGAACTGGTGTATTACCGTGAATGCGCCGAAAGTGGCGAAGTTGCCCACGGTGACGTGACCGGCCAGGGTAGTGCCGTTGGCCATGGTGGTGGCGTTTCCGATCTGGCAGTCGTGGGCAACGTGCACGTAAGCCATGATCCAGTTGTCGTTGCCGATACGGGTCACGCCGCCGCCGCCCTGGGTGCCGCGGTTGAGGGTGCAGAACTCGCGAATGACGTTTCCGTCGCCGATTTCCAGACGCGAGCGCTCTCCGGAAAACTTCTTGTCCTGTGGGACGTCACCGATGGAGTTGAACTGGTAAATGCGGTTTTTCCTGCCGATGCGGGCGGGCCCCTGGATGACCACGTGGGGCCCGATCCACGTGTCCTCGCCGATGTCCACCCCGGGACCGATGACGGACCAGGGCCCGACCGAAACGCCGTCCGAAAGGCGAGCGCCCGGATCGATCTCCGCGCTTGGATGGATCAACTGCCGATTTCCCTCAGCGCACCCATGAGCTCGGCGCTCGCCGCCACCACGCCGTCGACGCTGGCATCCGATTCCACCTTCCAGACGCCGCGCGCGGTGCGCACGAGCCGCACCTCGATCTGCATCTGATCGCCGGGCTCGACGGGGCGGCGGAAACGGGCCTTGTCGACGCCGACGAAGTAATAGATGGAGCGCTCGTTGGGCAGGGTACCCAGGGTCTTGAGGGCGAATATTCCGGTCGCCTGGGCCATGGCTTCCAGGATCAGAACCGCAGGCATGACCGGCCGGTTGGGGAAGTGGCCCTGAAAAAAGTTCTCGTTGTAGGTGACGTTCTTGATCGCCGTGAGCGACTTTCCCGGCTCACAACTGATGACGCGATCGATGAGCAGCATGGGATAGCGGTGCGGCAGGTACTTGAGCACGTCGTTGATGTTCATTTCCACTTCGCCTTTCTCGATGGGTGCTTCGCCGGAACGGCTGCCCGCGACCTTGGGTGTTGCTTCAGTCATCGTTCAATTCCTTGAGTCGCTTTTCCACCGATTTGAGGCGCCGCGCCATATCGTCGAGCTGACGCATTCGGATGACGTTCTTTCGCCAGGCCTTGTTTTCCTGGATCGGCATTCCGGAAGAATAGACGCCCGCTTCCCTGATGGAGTTGGGCACCGCGGAGGTGGCGGTGAGATGAACGTCGTCGGCGATCTCGAGGTGCCCGGCGATGGAAGCCGCGCCGCCGATGGTACAGCGTTTACCGATGCGGGCACTCCCGCCGATGGCGACACAAGCCGCCACCGCCGTATGCGCTCCGATTTGAACGTTGTGCCCGACCTGGATCAGGTTATCGAGCTTGACGCCGTCTTCGATCACCGTGTCCTCGAGGGCACCCCGATCAATGGTCGTGTTGGCGCCGACCTCGACGTCGTCCCCGATGATTACGCTGCCGATCTGGGGCACCTTCACCCACCTGCCGTTGTCGTTGGCAATACCGAATCCGTCTGCACCGATGACCACGCCCGGGTGCAGGATCGCGCGCTTGCCGACCCGCACGTTCCTGCACAGGGTGACGTGGGCGACGAGCCGCGCGTCTTCCCCGACCTTCGCGTTCTCCTCAATGACGCAGCCGGGTCCGACATAGCTGCGGGGACCGATTTCGGCACCGCTGGCGACGCTGCACTGGGGTCCGACGTGGGCGTCCGGGTGGACCCTGGCGTCTGCTGCCACCGACGCGGAGGCGTGAATTCCGTTTTCGAAGGGACGCTCGGGATTCAATAGCGCCGCCGCCTGCGCATAGCTCAGATAGGGGTTGGCGCTGACCAGCGCATTCACGGCGCAGTCCGGCAGAAATTCACTCTCCAGGATGACGGCCGAGGCGCGGGTGGCGCCGAGAAACCCCTGGTAGCGACGGTTGGCGAGAAAGCTGATGCAGCCGGGTTCGGCGTTCTGCAGGGTGGCGACCCGCTCGATGCGACAGTCCGCATCCCCGTGCAGCGCCACACCCAGTCGTTCAGACAGTTCGCCCAGCGTGTAGGCCAATGGGCCCCTCTAACTGTATTTGCTCTGCTGCAAGCGTCGGAATAATTTTCCGGCCGGAGCTGCTAACTAGTTGGATTTTTTGAACTGCGCCGTCAGCTGCCCGATGACCTTGTCGGTAATGTCGACCCGTTCACCCGCATAGATAACGCCGTCGGTAACGACCAGATCGTAACTTTCGGCTTTCGCCAGATCTTGTATGACCTCGGTCACTTTTCGCTGGAGCTTGCTCAGCTCCTGACTTCGCCGAAGATTGAGGTCCTCACGAAATTCGTCCTGGAGTCGACGGATTTCCCGTTTCAGGGATCGAATCTCGGACTCCTGCCTCTGGCGCTCGGTTGCGGACATAACGGCGCCGTTTTTCACCAGCTTGTCCTCCATCGCCCGAATTTCTTTCTGCTGCTCGAGCAATTCCCTGTCTCTCGGCGCGAATTCCTTTTCGATCCGTTCTCGCGCCGATTCCGCCTGCGGCGCTTTATCCAGCACCTTGGAAATGTTGACGAATCCGACCTTGACCTGCGCCAGCGCGAGAGAAGGCGAAAGCTGAAGCGCCGTGCCGAATACAACGGCGACGATCACGACCTTCCATGAGTGCCTCATCACTCGATATTCCATCTTCTAAAACGTGGTTCCGAAGGTGAACTGGAAGGGCTGGGTTTCGTCCCCCGGCTCTTCCTTCAAGGGAACTGCAATGCTAACAGTCATCGGACCCAAGGGCGATAGCCACACCGCGCTGATCCCGGTCGAATAGCGGATCGTTTCCAAGTCCACGTCTTCCCCGGGTCCGTAGACGTTGCCCCCGTCCAGAAACGCCGTCAGACGGAAAGACCGGGTATTGGTGACAAAAGGCAGCGGGATAATGAGCTCGGCGTTGCCCACCAGCTTGACGCTGCCGCCGAGGGGCTCTCCGTTGGAGTCCCGCGGGCCCAGGGTGTTGGCCTCGAAACCCCGAACCGAGCGCAGCCCACCTGCAAAGTAGTTCTTGGTCAGCGGCAAATCCCGCGTGCTGCCGTATCCGTCTCCGTAGCCCACGTCTCCCTCCAGGGCGAGGGCGAAGTCCTTGAACAGCGGCAGGACCCGCTGGTGAAGCAGTCGCAGCTTGTAAAAAGAAAGATCCAGGCCAGGAACGGCCAAGTCTGCCGATATCCTGGTGAGTTGCCCCCGGTTGGGAAGGAGCCGGTTGTCGCGGGTGTCGTTGGTATGGCTCACGCCGAGCGTTAAGGTGTTGTACTCCTCGCCGACTTCGTTTCGAAAAGCCACGACTTCGTTGGAAGCGGTATCGCCGGGTTTGAATTTGGTGTTTTCGATAGTCGCACCGAAGTTCACCGTGTTGAACTCGGAGATGGGCACGCCGAAGGAGATGCCGGCTCCGAGCTCGTCCAGGTTGTAGTCCGCGAGGTTGGCCTCGAAGGCGTCGGTTTTCCGGTAGAAAGCCTCCAGGCCCCGACTGATGCCGTCATCGGTCCAGTAGGGGTTGAACCACGAAAAGCTGAAGTTGCGATTGACCCTGCTGTTGTTGAAGGCAAAGCTCGCCCGGTTTCCGCTGCCGGCAAAATTTTCCTGGGTAATGCTCGTCTGAATCACAATACCCTGAGCCTGGGAGAAGCCCGCGCCCAGAAGCAGGTTTCCCGCCGGCTTTTCCTTCACCGTGAAGTTCACGTCCACCTGATCGTTGGTTCCCGGTACCGCCGGAGTCTCGACGTTAATCTCGTCGAAAAAGGCGAGCCGCTCGAGGCGCGTCTTGGAACGTTCGATGGCGGTCGTGGATATCCAGGCGCCCTCGGCCTGGCGCATTTCTCTTCGCAGCACCTCGT
>DATIPL010000861.1:0-2130 GCA_035471965.1 Gammaproteobacteria bacterium | reverse complement strand
GGTCACCAGGACGAATACGAGGGTCCCCTGAATCCCGAGCCTCCGATCGCGGCTCCACATGGGTTGCCACAGTAGAAACAGCCCCAGGTGGGCCAGCATCAGGGAACGCGAGACTGCTTCCGCAAAGTCCCACCATACGGCGACGTGCATCACCATGAGCATGAGCGCCAGCACCTGGTGCTCTAGCCGGGACGTGGAGGCATTTGTACTCTCATTCATGGGTCGTGCCCGGGTCAGGCGATCCCCCCTTCGCCACTCGCCAAACAAGGATCTGAACTTGCACTATGTATATTAGCAACTCGTGCGCTACGCTTTTGACACGGCGGTATCACCGAGCACCAACTCAAGACGGCGACCGTGGGCGCAATCGCGTATTACACCCTGCTTGAAGCACTGAGAAACCGACTGCTGTGGCTGGTGGTCGGCGTTTTGTTGGCCGCGTTCGGGCTGGCGGAATTCCTCGGCGCCGTCGCCATCACCGAAACGCGGCAGTTCCAGAGCGGATTCATGGGCGCGCTGCTTCGGGCTTTTGCCGTTTTCGTCCTCAGCCTGTTCGTCATCAGCAGCATCGTGCGCGAATTCAACGACAAGGGGCTCGAGCTGGTGCTTTCCTTTCCCATGCCGCGCTCGAGCTATCTGCTGGGGAAGCTGATCGGCTTTTCCGGTCTCGCCCTGGTCGTCGCCGCATCGTCGGGGCTGTGCCTGTTGGCCTACGCCCCGCCCTTCCAGGCTTTTTTGTGGGCGCTCTCGCTCGCCATGGAGCTTTTCATCGTCACCGCCGTGAGCCTGCTCTGCCTGTTCACTTTCACCCACGTGACGGTGGCGTTGAGCGCCGTCATGGCTTTTTACCTGCTCTCCCGATCGATGACCGCGATACTCCTGATGGGCCACTTTCCGGTGATTGCGTCGGATTCCCTGGCCCAGGACGCGATCGTGGCGTTTCTGGACGCGCTCGCGTTTCTGCTTCCGGAGCTGGATCGATTCACCTCCTCTGAATGGCTCATCTATCACACCGCCGGCTGGCAGGATCTGCTGCCGCTGCTCGCGCAGACGGTTATCTACGTGGGACTGCTCTGTGGCGCGGCCCTGTTCGACCTGTACCGCAAGAACCTGTGACGGCGCCAGCGATCGAAACACGTGCACCCTCGAAACCCGAAACGGACGCGCGCCGTGTCACGGGCGGACATGGCTGAGCGCCGGATCGCTGCCGTTCCGCGAGCGGTGATCGGGCTGCTGACGGCCGCGCTTCTGGCACAGGTGGTCTGGCACGGGATCCGCGCGGACCTGAGCGCCGTAGCCCGGGCGTTGCCGCCGCCGCCTACGGCGTCGGCGCTAAGGCTGGCTTCATTCGGTGACCCGATCGTTTTCGCCAAGACCCTGATGCTGTGGCTTCAGGCTCACGACAACCAGCCGGGGGTGAGCATCCCGTTCCGCGCCCTGGAGTTCGCCCGGGTGCAGGGCTGGCTGAATCGCATCCTGGAGCTGGATCCCAGGGGCCAGTACCCGCTGCTGGCGGCCAGCCGTGTGTACGGGGCGGTCTCCGACGAAGCGCGCAAGCGCATGATGCTGGAGTTCGTCTACCAGCGCTTTCTCGAGGACCCCGACGGGCGCTGGCGCTGGCTGGCTCACGCGGCCATCGTGGCCAAGCACCAGCTGAAGGATCCACGGCTCGCGCTCAAGTACGCCCGCGCCATCACCGATCGGGCCCGGGGAGACGAGGTGCCCGCCTGGGCGAGGGACATGAGCGTCATCGTGCTGGAAGACATGGGAGAGCTCGACGATGCCAAGTTCCTCATCGGCGGCCTGATTCACAGCGGGCGAGTCAGTGATCCTCACGAGCTCCGCTTTCTGGAACGCAAGCTCGAGGAGCTGGAAGAAAAGATCAAAGCGCGAAACGAGGCGTCCTGAAATTTGCCCCGAGTGGTGCAAATCTGCTCGCCGACGCTCATATCAACGCAGATACGGCGTATCGGCAGCCTCAGCCGATGGTGAACCGAATTTCTCCGCACCAGTCCGGCGGCGGCGGGCGGCGTTTGAACTCCTCGATCCGGGTCAGGTAATAGTCGTACAGGGGATCGTTGGGATTATCCAGCTTGAGCAGGCCGAAGAGTTGCTCCGCCAGCTCCCATT
>DATIPL010000860.1:0-4270 GCA_035471965.1 Gammaproteobacteria bacterium | reverse complement strand
TCATTTCAGCTGCGATCTCGCTCGTGGTTAGACCCCGGCAAATCAGCCGTGCTACCTGGCGCTGACGCCCCGTCAACCCGAACTGCTCGGCCAGCGTGCGCCACTCCCCCCGGCTAAACAGCTCCGGGAGCCAGTCCCGTGAGTCTTCCACTACCTGCCTAGCCATGGCCCGCCTCTATGCTGAACCGACGCTTCAAGAGCTCCGCTTGCCGGATTTCACCTTCCATGATGACTCAAGCGATCTCCTACGGCCGGTTTATCTCGACCGGCTGAAAATTCTCCCCGTTCAGCTACAATTGACCCCGCAACAGGATGGGCCGATGCTCGAAACCGAAGAACAACTCACAACCGCTGCCGTCGCAGGTGACGCAGGCGCCCTTCGCCAGCTCCTGCGCCGGCATGACGGCGATGTTCGGGCTATGCTCACAGGCAAGATCCGAAGGACCCATCGGGCCGCTTTCGACATCGACGACGTGCTTCAGGTGACGTATCTCGAAGTGTTCCTGCGCATCGGTGACTTTTCGTCGAAGGGCCCCGGCTCATTTCGGGCATGGTTGCTGCGCATCGCCGAGAACAACCTGAAGGATGCCATCCGCGGCCTGGAGGCCGAGAAACGCCCCCCGCGTAACAAACAGGTCGTGCTCCCAGGCTCGGACGAATCGTATGTAACCCTGTTTTCGATGCTCGGCGGTACGAAGAGCACGCCGTCCAAGCACATGGCCAGGCAGGACGCGCGGGCCGCCCTGGAGGATGCGCTCAAGCAGCTACCGCCTGATTACGAAACCGTCGTTCGGCTCAACGATCTTGAAGGCAAGGCCGCCTCCGAAGTCGCGAGCATCATGAACCGTACAGTCGTGTCGGTGTACATGCTCAAGGCCCGCGCCCATGCGCGGCTCGCGGAGTTGATCGGTTCCGCCTCAAGATTTTGAACGCGCGTGCGACAAAACGACCGGCTGATGACGCTTAGACTGGTGCCAAGCAGTCGTGCGATCCTAGCGAAGAGAGACGGTACCGGATGACCCTTGACCTTCACGACAATCCCGACTCCTCTGACACAAGCGGTCTAGATCGTCTCTTGGACTATGCGGAGGAGCAGGCGTCACGTGCCAATAAGGCAACACCATCTCCGGATCCCTCCTCGCTGCGATACGACTCGTTCCCAGGCTACGTGGTGATGGAGTGCATCCGGTCCACCGGACAGGGAACCGTCTTCAAAGCGACGCATGATTCCACCAACCGGACTGTCGCGATAAAAGTCACTCCCCAGCTAGGCGCTTCCGATCCCACCACGCGTGCTCGCTACGCGCGCGAGGTCGAAGTCCTGTCTCAACTTCGGCATCCCCATATCGTCCGCCTGACCGACGGGGGGGATGTTGACGGCCGCTTCTACTTTGTCACCGACTTCGTGGATGGCCGCCCGGTGGACGCCTATCTCCGCGAGGTCCAACCGAAGACACCAGATCTCGTGCGCCTGTTTATCGCAATCTGCGAAGCGGTGAATGCGGCCCATCTGCGCGGCGTGGTGCACCGCGACCTGAAACCAAGCAACATCCTCGTCGACGACCAGGGCCAACCGCACGTTCTGGACTTCGGGTTGGCGAAGCTCATCACTCAGGCCGAAACCGATGCGACCCACTGGCGCGACATGACCATCACCGGGCAGTTTGTGGGCACGCTCCCCTGGTCCACACCCGAACAGGTGCGCGGGGCCGACGACGTCGACATCCGAACCGACGTCTACGCGCTGGGCGTGCTGCTCTATCATGCGCTAACGGGCCAGTTCCCGTACGACGTCGCCGGATCTCACCAGCAGGTGATGCACAACATTCTCGAACGCGAGCCGGCCAGGCTCAGCTCGACTGGAACACGCGTCGATCCAGACCTGGAAACCATCGTCCTCAAGAGTCTGAACAAGGAACCCGAGCGCCGTTATCAGAGCGCGGGCGAGCTGGCTCGCGATCTTGAACGCTATCTCGCGGGAGACCCCATCGAAGCCAAACGCGACAGCGGCCTTTACGTGCTGAAAAAATACCTACGCCGCTATCGGCTGGCCACCCTAGGTGTTGGCGCCGTACTCGTCCTTTCCGTTATCTACATCGTCATGCTCACGCGCCAGTCCGCTGAGCTTGCCCGCGTGAATAGGCTGGCCATCGCTGAACGTGAATTCCTCCGGCAGATGTTCGCCGCTCCGATTGCTCACGAAAAAGGTCCGGGCGAGACACGAGTGATCGATGTCCTGGAAGTGATGGCCCGCCGGATCGACACCGAGTTTCACGACCCGCCCGAACTGCGCGCCGACCTCCAGGCACTCGTTGCACAATTCTTTCTCGACTTGGGGCGCCCGAAGGAGTCCCAGCGCTACCTCGCGACCGCCCTCGACTTCTACTCCGACTTCGGGAATCGCGCGGCTCTGGCCGACGTGTTGGCCCTGTACGGGAAAATGCTATCGCAACAGGACAAGTACATCGAGGCCGAGGACTACTGCCGGCGTGTGTTGGAACTGCGCCGCCAGATCCACGGGTCGGACCATTTGCAGGTCGCGGCCGCCTTGACCTCGCTCGCTGAGGTGCTCCCGCGGGTTTGTCAAATCACCGGGTGTGATCTTACCGAAGCGGAATCCATGGCCCGCGAAGCATTGGCCATCCGAAAGGGTGCCGGTGCCGACGACCAGCTCATCGCTAAGAGCCTGAAGACCCTTGCCGACGTGTTCGTGTTCAAGAGCGAAGACGTCCAGGCCGTACGTTACTACCGCGAAGCTCGACGGATGCTGTTGGACGCGGAGGATCCCAATCATCCTTGGATCCTTTCCTTGCTGAACAACATGGCCCTTTCCCTTTCGCGCCTACCCGAGTTTTACGAAGACCGGGCGCTGCAGGAGGAAGTGGAAGCGCTGCGATTACAGAATATCGAGCTTCGCAAGAAACGGTTAGGCGCCGACCATCCCGATGTGGCTGAAGCGTTGGACAACCTCGGGGCGATGTACTACTGGCTCAGCCGTTATGAGGAGGCGGTGGAGTATCACCATCAGGCCGAGATCCTGCGGCGCAAGACGCGCGGCGATGCCCATCAAGACACCGTCGCATCCATCAGCAATCGGGCGAATGCACTTTTAGCCCTGGGCAGGTACACCGAAGCCGAGCCGCTGTTTCGTGAAGCCCATCCCCACGAAAGCGAGTATTTTGGATCCGAAAGCAGATGGGCGCTCCGTTTGCTGTTTCGGATTGCCAGGTGCCGCGCCGGGCAAGACGATCTGGCCGAAGCGCAACGCATGCTGCGTGACGTGCTTCCGCGCCAACGCAAGGCCTTGGGCGACACCCACGAGGATACGCTGAATACTTGGATGGAGCTCGGGGACGTGCTTTTCCAAATGGGTAGGATGGAACAGGCGCATGAGACACTACGCCAGGCGCATGACATCATATTGGCCGAATTCGGCGAAAATGACGAACGCTTGAACGGCTTATCGCAGACCTTGTCCAAGCTCAGCGAACAAGCGAAGGGACGTCGTGATTGATCGACGCGCGCATCGCTTTCCTGCACTGGTCTTCATGATTACACGAAGAATCCTGTTCGCGGAGCAGCCGATCGCTACTCGATCGCGCTGGTTCGCCGAGGAAGAACACGAGCCGTGCGTTGGCGCCGACTCGGGCCTCGGGGAGCCCGGCCGCAGGCTGGCCTTGCGCCGCACCCGCTCGGCCGTCGCCAGGCTCGCTGCGCTCGTCCCCGGTGGGGTGAGCGACGGCCGACCGGGACCCGCGCCGCAGGCCATCACGCCGCTTTATTTCGTGGCGAAGACAGGCTGCACTGCCCATCCCTCGACTGCCGGGTCACAGCGTCGACGGCGCAGGCGTGAGCGACAGTGGCGATCAGCTGTCGCACGGGAGTGAAGCCACGGTTGTGCGGGCCGAGGCGAGGGTGGTCACCGCTTGGACCATCGACCGGACGCGGTGCGGTACACGTATCCGCGATGGCGTCCGATCTGCCAAGCTTGCGGCGCGCTGCATCCTCGTCACCCTGTGTCACGTGTGTCCAGAGCCCGCGGCGCAGGATCGTGGCGAAGAGACCGGGCGGGTTGCGGGTAGCAACGCGGAGCGCGCGCTCGGCCGCACCGAAAAACGCCAGCCGGTCCGCCGGTGCTGCGCCAATCCACCCGCGGTGGAGGGCGTCGACAAAGAGCTGCTGCAGGCGTTGCACGTCTCGCAGGTCCGTCACGCTGACCCGATCCAGCGATGGTGGGGTTGTTCGTACGACTTCATCAGAAACACCAGAA
>DATIPL010000859.1:0-5216 GCA_035471965.1 Gammaproteobacteria bacterium | reverse complement strand
GCGGATCCGGCGCTCGCCGAGAAGGGCGCGGAGCACTACCGGCAGCTCTGCGTCGCGTGCCACGGGCCCGAGGGCAAGGGCAACCCGCAGCTCGGCGCTCCCGACCTGACCAACGACATCTGGCTTTACGGCGGCTCGCCGGCTGCGGTTCGGGAAAGTATCGCCAACGGCAGGCAGGGCAAGATGCCGGCACACGAGGAATTCCTGGGCAAGGCGAAGGTGCACCTGCTCGCCGCATACATCTATAGCCTGTCAAACCAGTGATCCTTTACAAAAGTATCCCGCGGGTTCAGCTCGTATCCGCCGTGCTCTGGCCGTCTTTTCTACTCGCGGGCGCCGCGACCGCGGTGTTCTTCACCTTTCTCGACCCGGTGAGTCTTTTCGACTTCGAAGGCGAGGCGCCGCTGTCACGCATGGCGGCTTACTCGCTGGGGTTTTTTCTTTTCTGGCTGCTTGGCGCCGCGTCTTCCGCCGCCACCGCGTACTTCATGCGCCCCACTGACGGCGCGGTTTCGAAGGACGACGGCTCCGTATAGATCCTCATCTGGTCGCGATGTCTAAAGCAGAGAGTCCTGGCGGCGTCTCCGCAACGTTCGCCGACGACGTTGAACGCTCCTTATACGCGAAGCGGGAAAAAGTCTATCCGCGCGAGGTGCACGGCGTTTTTGCCGCCCTGCGTGTCACCGCCGTGGTGGTGCTTCTTGGATTATTTTATGGCCTCTGCTGGCTGCGCCGTGACGGCGAGCAGCTGCTCCTGTTCGATCTTCCGGAGCGAAAATTCCACGTTTTTGGATGGACCCTGTTCCCACAGGACTTCCCGTACCTCACCTTCATGCTGATTATCGCGGCGCTGTCTTTGTTCTTGTTTACAGCCCTTGCGGGTCGACTTTTCTGTGGCTATGCATGTCCGCAGACCGTCTGGACCGAAGTTTTCCTCTGGATCGAGCGGAAGCTCGAGGGCGACCGGCAGAAACAGATCAAGCTGGACAGGTCGCCGTGGTCGAGGCGAAAAGTCCTTATCAAGGGCGCGAAGCACGCCATATGGGTTGCCTTCTCACTTTGGACCGGCTTCACCTTCGTCGGATATTTCACCCCGATTACCGAGCTCGGTGCGCGCCTGCTGGCGTTGAATCTGGGTCCCTGGGAGACGTTCTGGATCTTTTTCTACGGCTTCGCCACCTACGGCAACGCGGGATGGATGCGTGAGCAGGTTTGCATCTATATGTGCCCGTACGCGCGCTTCCAGAGCGCAATGTTCGACAAGGACACGCTGATCATTTCTTACGACAAGGCCCGTGGCGAACCCCGGGGCTCTCGAAAGAAAAATCTCGATCATCGATCCGCGGGGCTCGGAGACTGCATTGACTGCACCATCTGCGTTCAGGTGTGTCCCACCGGGATAGACATACGCGATGGCCTGCAGTATCAGTGCATTGCCTGTGCCGCCTGCATCGATGCCTGCGATCAGGTCATGGAGAGAATGAACTATCCCAAAGGCCTTATCCGCTACACTACGGAAAACGCGGTTGCGGGCGCTCCCGTCCGGCTATTCAGGCTTCGGATTCTGATTTATGGCCTCATTCTCTTTGGCCTCGCGGTTGCGCTCGGGGTGTCCTTCGGGCTGCGTACTCCCCTCGAGCTCGACGTCATCCGTGATCGCAACGCCTTGTACAGGGAAACCTCCCGGGGGCTGGTGGAGAACATCTACACCCTCAAAATAATCAACATGGACGACGCGCCTCACAGTTTCAGGCTCAGCGCGAGCGGCATCGAGGGCGTCGAGCTGCTGATGGAGGACGCCGCTATCGAGGTGGGCGGGGGCGAGGTGCGCTCCTTTCCGGCCAGGCTTCGGGTCGACCCCGCCAGACTCGAAAAACCGAGCAGCCGGGTCGTTTTTAAGCTGATGGCAACGGATAATCCGTCACTCAAGGTCGAGACCGAAGGCCGGTTTCTAGGGCCGGTGGTGCCGCGTTGAGCGAGATCTTCAGTCAGTCCGAGCGTCCCTGGTATCGCCAGCCCCTGGTGTGGATGCTCATTGCGATTCCCGCATCATCGGTGCTCTTCGGAATTGTCATGCTCGTGCTCGCGGTCTTGTCCTATGACGGACTGGTCGCGGACGATTATTACAAACGGGGCCTTGAGATAAATCGAGACCTCCAGCGCGACCGCACCGCGGCGCGGCTCGGCCTGAGCGCGGGCGTGAGGTTTGACTCGCGGAGTCAGGAAATTCGTGTCGATGTCACTGCGCGGAATTCTCAGACTTTTTTACTCCCGAAGCGGCTGAACTTGCGCCTGGTGCACCCCACGCGCGCCGGACTCGACCGAGTCGTCGAGCTGCGCTCGTTCGGCAGAGGGCAATACTCGGGCCACCTTGGCGGCCTGGAAGCCGGTCACTGGCACCTGCATCTGGAGACGGAATCCTGGAGAGTTCTCGGGCGCATGCCGGTGCCCGGAACGGGGCTCAGCGATCTTTCTCCGGGAGTCTAGGATCGAGCAGCTCAGGCGGTTTGCTGCTGAATGAATTCGTACAATGCGCGGAACTGGTCGTCGACCACGGGACCGAAAACGGGATCGTGTCGGCGTTCTATGGACCGAGCGATTTCTTTCCAGTCGCGATGGGTCAGAGTTTTCTCGGCTAGGGGGAACAGCCGCTCGTCTTCCTTTTCCATGTGCTGGCGAAGAAAAGCGACATAGTCCCTGCCCGCCGCTTCAATATCCTCGCGTAGCACCATCGCCCCGTCGGTGACCTGCACCAGCATGTCCAGGAACGCCTGCCCCTTGGTCGCCAGACCTTCGTGTTCGCGGAGTATGTTTTCGCCGAGCTCTCGAGCAGAGGAATCGTGTTCGATCAGCTTGTGAATCACGAGATCCTCGAGCGGATGGTGGGTCCGATCGGGATATCGCGTCATGTAGTGCATGACGTCACGCATCAGATCGAAATCCGCGGTCTGCATCTGGTGAACCTTGTTCAGCTGTTTATCGAGAATGTCGAGCATCTGCGCGACGTTTCCGTGGTCGCTGTCGAGCTGGTTCAGAATATCCATGTTGCGGTCCTCCCGGCCGCGGATGGCGACCCATTGAATATCTGCCCGTGGTAAGACTGGTTCGGCTCCATTGAACAGCTATTGACCTGTATCAGGGCTGCGCGCGCTGGTCCGTCGAATTTTCAGCTGCTGATCGAGAAGCGTCAACCTCATCTTCATCAGCCAGCATTCGGTGCGCCGGCCCTTCCAAATCATCGAACTGCCCGGAGCGAACCGCGAGAACAAACACCAGCGCAATGATCACGGCAAGCACGACGGAGAGCGGCACCAGAAGATAAAGCACTTCCATGGTCCGTCAGCACTCCTGTCGCGGAAACGGTGCGCTTCCGGCGCGCAGGCCGTTGCCGACGACAACCAAAGAACTCACGGACATGCCGATGGCGGCGAGCCAGGGGGATACGAACCCGAGCGCCGCCGCAGGAAGCGCCAGCAGGTTGTAGGCCACCGCCCAGATGACATTCTGTGCGATGACGGCGCGCGTCCGGCGCGCGACGGCAACGCTGATGGCGATGCTGCTCAGTCGATCGCTCATCAATATCAGATCGGCGCTCGCCCGCGCTGCCTCAGGACCATCGGCCATCGCAAACGAGACGTCAGCCCCGGCAAGCAGGGGGGCGTCGTTGATGCCATCGCCGACCACCGCAACGATGTCTCCGGCCGCCTGCATCTCTCGAATCGCAGCTAGTTTCTGCTCAGGAAGAAGACCTCCGCTCGTGTCCTGAATACCCAGACGCGAGGCGAGCAGCTCAGCCGCTTGCGGCCGGTCGCCGGAGAGAATGGACAGTCTGAAACCCAGGGAGCGCAGATTACAGACGAGCCGCGAGGCGTCGGGACGAGGCTCGTCGCGAAACAGGAAGCTCGCCAGCACGCCGGACTCGTCCGCCAGAAGAACCAGTGTGTCTCCGTGGCGCGTGTCGAATCTGCGCGGAAGCTGGGGATCCGCCAAACACTCTGCGATGAAACCCGAGGATCCGATGAAGTAGCGATTGCCGTCCACGCGTCCCTCGACGCCACGCCCGGGCGTCACCGTTACCTCTCTCGCTTCAGCGGGGACTCCGAGGCAATGAGATCTGATGCTGCGGGCAAGCGGATGCGTCACATTCCGCTCGATGCCTGCTGCGATACAAACGGCGCTGTCTTCGCTCAGGTTCCCGTGCAACTCTACGCGGTTGAGGTCGAGCTTTCCCAGCGTCAGCGTTCCGGTCTTGTCAAACACGAACCGGTTCGCTCGGGCCAGCGTCTCCAGCACATGACCGCGGGTGACTATCAGCCCGAGTTTGGTCAATGCGCCGACACCCGCCGCGAGGGCGGCGGGCGTTGCCAGAGAAAGCGCGCACGGACAGGTAATAACCAGCACGGAGACGGTGACGGGGAGCCAACGCTCGGGTGCCGCATGCCACCAGTAGAGCGCTACGATGACGGCGAGCAGCAGCACCGCGGCAACGAAATTTCCCGCAATGCGATCTGCCAGGCGCTCTGCCGGCGGCCTGGCGGCACGCGCACGCTCCATCAGGCGTAAGGTCGTCGCGAGCAGCGAGTCATCGGCGGTTCTACTCACGCGGATCTCGACGGGGTTCTCGAAGTTGACCGATCCGGCGATTACCCGATTCCCAGCGGATTTCTGCACCGGGCGGCTTTCTCCTGTGAGCAGGGATTCATCCAGCGTGGATTGACCTGACACCACGACACCGTCCGCCGGGACCGTTTCTCCGCCTGCCACCATTACCCGTTCGCCCGGAACCAGCGTCGCAGCGAGCACCGGTTCCCGCGTCAGTACTTCTGCGTCTTCGCGCAGGCGGGTGGCCATCGTGGGTGGCGCGGTAACCAGCGACTCTGCAATTCGCGCATGCCGCGCACGGGCGCTGAATTCCACGTATCGAGCAAGCAGCAGGAAAAACACGAACATCACCACCGAGTCGAAATAGATGGCGCCGGTGTCCGTAATCGTTGCGTGAACGCTGCCAGTGAAGGCAATGAGAAGCCCAAGAGACACCGGCACGTCCATTCCGGTGCGACCGCGACGAAGATCCGCGGCGGCATTCACGAAAAAGGAGCTCGCTGAGTACGCAATGACGGGGATCACGAGCACCAGGCTTGCCCATCTGAGCAGAGCCCGCAACGGGTCCTCGATGCCGTTGAAATCCCCCGCGTAAAGAGCAAGAGAGATTGCCA
>DATIPL010000858.1:0-2434 GCA_035471965.1 Gammaproteobacteria bacterium | reverse complement strand
GGTCCGGATCTTACTTCAGGGGCAAATCTTCGGGTTGTGGAATCTCACGCGCCGCTAATTGGGATCGAGCTGCCCGAGGACGTGGATGTAGCGCGTCGACATGTTGCGCAAGAAGGCCTTGTGGAATCTGAGCTGACAGCTCACCGATGCATGCTCAATGTGGTTGATCCCGACCTGGAGCACGATACAGGGGTCCTTTGCCACGATGCTGGCCGTGTGCTCCGGACGATAGACGAAGCTTATTTCGCCGAAGCAAGCTCCCGGGTCGAGGACATCGATCTCCCTTCCGGCTCGGCGCGCCGAAACCCGACCGTCGACCAGGACGAAAAAGCCGTCTTCCTCGCTGCCCTCTTCGACGATGACCTGGCCTACTTCGTAGCGTCTCCAGATACCGCCCACCAGGACCTCCATGATCTCCGATTCCTCGAAGCCCCGGAAAAAGGAAAGCTCCTTGAGCGCCTCGAGACGATCCTTGCCGGAAAGCTCCTGCTCGCTCAGCTTGATATCCTGATAAATCAGGTTGAGATCGGCGGCGAGCTCCATGGCGACGCGGTAGCGACCTGCCGGATGCTTCTTCAGGGTTCGGTCGACGATATGCATCAGCGCGGGAGGAATATCGTCCCGGACCTCCTTCAGCGGCTGGTGCGCCTCGCGGGTGATCTTCTGGGTCACGTCCGCCATGTTGCGAGCGGAAAACGGATTTTTTCCGGAAAGCAGCTCATAGAGCACGACCCCCAGGGAGAATATGTCGGACTGGTTGGTCACGCCTTCGTTGGTCAGCTGCTCGGGAGACATGTAGCGTGGCGAGCCAAGCGTGCCCATGACCTGAGTGGTGTCTATGTCCTCGCCTTCGGTGAGCAACGCAATACCGAAATCACAGATCTTTACCTCATGCTCCTGGGTAAGCATGATGTTCTTGGGTTTGATGTCTCGATGAATCACGCCTTTGTTGTGCGCGTAGTCCAGCGCGATGGCGCACTTGAGCATAATGCTTACCACGCGATCGATGGGAAGGAGGTTGCCCGGTATGCAGAACAGATCCAGAGTCTGCGCGCCGGGCACGTACTCCATGGCGATGTAACGCAGCGAATCTTCAATGCCCGCGTCAATGGTGGCGATAATGTTGGGATGGCGAAGCCTGCCGGCGGCCTTCGCCTCATTGAAGAACAGCTTGCGCCTGCGCCGGGCGATACGCAGGGTGCTCTTGGGATCTACGTCGGCGATCTTCACCGCCACGTCGCGCAGGGAAAAGGGATCCCGGGCGAGGTACACCGTGCCCATGCTGCCACGCCCAATCTCGCGGACGAGTTCGTACTTGCCAAGCGTTTGGCTTTCTAGTCCCTTCATGACTCAGCTGATTCGAACGAGCGGGCCCGTATGTCCCCGAAGCCGCGGTGGTCACGCCACCTTGTCGTCAGGACAGCGCCATTCTTGAGTCCGCCAAATGAGCTTAGACGGAACACCGGCGGCGTGCTCGCCGGGATACCGGCTCACCCTCGATAGGGAGCGCCTGATAGGGCAAGCTGGAAGCGAGCGAATCTCGCATAAGCGGCACGGCCCGGGGATGGGAACCGTCCTCGGGCGCTCCGCCGGGGTCCGGGGCCGGTCCTGAATCACCGCCGGCGCGAGGCGACAGTTATTGACCAACCGACATCACTTGAAAGCTAAGGAGTCCGAAATGATCGAATACCTGATGCAGTACGGCTTGTTTCTGGCGCAGGTTGCGACGCTGGTTGCCGGAATTGGCGTGGTCATCGCCCTTATCGGCGCCGTGGCCCGGCGGGAGCGCGAAGAGGAGCGGCTCGAGATTAAAGACCTGAACCAGCGATTCAGCAGCATGGAGCTGACGTTGAAACAGGGGATACTGCCCAAGAAGGCGTTCAAAGCAGAGGCCAAGGCGGCAAAGAAGCGAAAAGTCGAAAGGAAGAAGTCGGAGGATCTGGGTCGGCTCTTCGTCATTAATTTCCGTGGTGACATCCGAGCCAGCGCGGTCGCTTCGCTGCGGGAAGAAGTCTCGGCCATTCTTACCCTGGCGAAGAAGGGTGACGAAGTGCTGGTGCGACTCGAGAACGCGGGCGGGCTGGTGCACGACCACGGGCTCGCCGCCTCCCAGCTTGCCCGGGTGCGTGAACAGGGCATCGCTCTTACCGTGGCGGTGGACAAGATTGCCGCAAGCGGCGGTTACCTCATGGCGTGCGTTGCCAACAGGATCCTTGCCGCCCCCTTTGCGGTGCTGGGCTCCATCGGCGTGCTGGCGCAGGTGCCCAATTTCAACCGCCTGCTGACCGAAAAGGGAGTGGATTTCGAACAATTCAAGGGCGGTGAGTTCAAGCGCACGGTCACCCTGTTCGGCAAGATCAGCGACGCAGACCGGGCGAAATTCGGCCAGGAGATCGAGGATACCCACGCATTGTTCAAGGAGTTCGTGGCCTCG
>DATIPL010000857.1:0-3726 GCA_035471965.1 Gammaproteobacteria bacterium | reverse complement strand
CGGCATAGCCGAAGCAGATGTGGACGGCAGTCGTACCGTTCACCCCTTCGAGCGCACGGTTGAGCGCACTCAGACCATACTCACGTGCCTTTTCCGGCCTCGCCTGCATGTAGGGCTCGTCCAGCTGGACGATATCCGCGCCGGCGGCGAAAAGGTCCTTTATCTCCTCATTCACGGCCGCGGCGTAGTCCATGGCCGCGTCCTCTTCCCGGTCATAGAAATCGTTCTGTGCCTGCTGGGTCATGGTGAAGGGACCGGGCACGGTCATCTTCACCATTCGCCCCGTGTGGCGTTTGAGAAACTTCAGATCCTCCACGTCAACGGCATGCATGCGCTTGATCTTGCCGACGATCCGCGGCACCGGATTGGGATGTCCGGAACGGTCGAGCGCCGTGCCCGGATTATCGATGTCGACGCCCTCTAAAGCGGTGGCGAACCGGTTGGAATAGCTCTCGCGCCGGATTTCCCCGTCGGTGATCACGTCGAGCCCTGCTTCTTCCTGGGAGCGGATCGCCACCCGGGTCGCATCGTCCTGGGCCTCTTCCAGCCAAGGCTCCGGAACGCGCCACAGCTCCAGCGCGCGCACCCGGGGAGGAAATCGTCCGGCGAGCTTTTTCCGGTCGATGAGCCAGTCCGGCTGGGGATAGCTTCCGACCAGCGTGGTGGGAAACAACATGGAAGCCTCCTCGGCGACGTCTACTTGCAAGGTATCCGCCCGCGCGTTGATTGATCAATAAAGGCGGGCTGGTGCCGGTGGGCAGACTCGAACTGCCGACCTACTGATTACGAATCAGTTGCTCTGCCAACTGAGCTACACCGGCGCGACGGGTGGGGAAGTATACAAAAGTTCTCCTCACCGGGGCGACGCCTTGCACATTAAATAATGTGAAGTGGTCGACGCCGGCGACGCCAATACGGGGCGCCTTTTGGCCACGCCTTGCTATGCTTTAAAGCGTCAATCAGCCGCTCGCAAAGCAATCGAACGTCTTCCGTCAGACGCGTCGCCCCATGAACTCGAAGTCCACCCGCTCTCAAGCCGCAACGTCGAATGGCTCCGCCGAGGCGCTGGACAGCGCCGTGGAGCTCGTCGCCGCCGCCGTGCGGGGAGAGCCGGCGGATGCCAGGTGGCTGGGGAAACGGAGCTCGAGCGATGCTTTTCTCGAAGTCGTCGAGGCCCACGGGGTCGGACCCCTGCTTCACCATTCGCTCAAGTCCGGACCCGGAGGCGAAAACTGGCCGGACGACATCCGCGACACACTGGCCGAGAAGGCGCGCCAGGAAGCGGTACGCGAAGCGATCCGGGTGGAAGAAACCCGCCGGGTGCTCGCCGCCCTGAAGTCCGAGCGGGTGGCGCCGCTGGTGCTCAAGGGCGCCGCCCTCGCCTACTCCTTGTATCCCAGGCCGCATCTTCGCCCCCGCGAGGACACCGATCTGCTGGTGCGGCAGGCGGCGGTGGCGGACGTGGTGCGGACCCTGAGGGCGCTCGGCTACCGTCGTCATGAGCGGCTTCCCGGCCAGCGCGTCCTGCGCCAGGACACCTACCTCCGGAAGGACGAGACGGGCTACACCCACGCCCTGGATCTTCACTGGGCCATCAGCAACCGGCCGGCGTTGGCGAACAGTCTCGATTACGCCGAAATCCGCCAGCGGGCCGTTGCCATCGAAGCATTGAGCCCGTGCGCTATGGGACTTTGTCATGAGGACGCGCTGCTGCACGCCTGTCTTCATCGCCTGGCCCACGGCGATGAGGACAATCTGATCTGGCTCTACGATATTCATCTGCTGGTGGAGAGCCTGAGCGCGACGGAGTTCGAACGTTTCGCGCAAACGGCGCTGGCCAAGCGACTGGGACGGGCAAGCCGCGACGCGATCGCGAAAGCACAGCTGCGATTCCGTACCACCTTGCCTTGCGGCGAGCTCGACGATCACTTCTACCCGGAGAGGCTGGCAGATGAAGCGCGCCTGGTAATCGGCCTGTCCCCCGGGCGCCGGTTCCGAAACCTGCTGGTCGACATTCGCGCGCTCGGCAGCGTGCGTGAACGCATGTCCTGGTTGCGTGAGCACGCCCTTCCACCCCCTGCGTACATGCGCGAACGTTACGGCGCGGGCTCCGCGGCCTGGCTACCGGCGCTCTATATCCGCCGCGGCCTCAAAGGCGTTGCTTCGCTGCTGAAACGTTCCCACTGAGGACGGCAGGCCTGAAAGGTTTTTTCAGCACCTTGCGTCGCCGAAACCCGCACAGGTAACACCCATCAACGCTCCGTCATTCGTTTCGCCAGGCACCACCGGGGTCGGCGCTTTGTCTTTGCCCTGTCGAAACGGCGATTTGCGTTTTCTCCTCGACACGACGCGAACGGTCCGCCTCGCTATCGTCGCCCTGGCGCTGCTGGCGCTGGCGCAGTATGCGGCGGGACTCGCGGTGCCCTGGATTTCGGGGCGGCTCACCAGCGCCCTGGTGGACGCCGGCGGCATCGAGCGCGCCGTTGTCGACACCCTGTTTGCGGGCCTCGCCCTGGCGCTTGTGATTCAGGGCGCCCTCGCCTTTGCCGCCATCCGCCATTCGGCCCGATTCCAGATGGCGCTGGCGGCGGCGATGCAGGTGCGGATTTATGCTCGGCTACAAACGCTGCCGCTCAACTTTTTTCACCATCGGCGCACCGGCGCCCTGCTCTCCCTGCTCAACCACGACGTGGCGCAGGTTTCGGCTTTTGTCGCTTCGGCCATCGGTCCGGCACTGCCCCATGTGCTGACGTTTCTGTTGGCATTGGCACTGATGATGCACATCGACTGGATGATGGGTGCCGCGGCGGGGCTGGCAGTTCCCCTGTTTTTCCTGACCGCGAGGCTGTTCATGCGCAACATCCGTCCGCTGTCCGCCGGACTTTCCCAATCCATCGCGCGCGCCGAGTCCCACGCCGAGTCGCATCTGTCGTCAATGCTGCTGATGAAGGCTTTCAACCGCGGCGCATCCAGCACCGCCGAGTATGCCCGGGAGGTGCGCCGCGTCAGTGAGACGGCGCAGCAGGTCG
Source organism: Gammaproteobacteria bacterium (assembly GCA_035471965.1). GTDB lineage: Bacteria > Pseudomonadota > Gammaproteobacteria > HK1 > HK1 > CAMYJH01. The sequence continues at coordinate 697 of DATIPL010000857.1, read as the reverse complement.
CCGTGTCCCTGGGACGCATCCAGCCCGGGCTCAACCTGGTCGCCGCTTTGCTCGCCGTTCTTATGGTGTGGCTCCTGAGCGGAAGGCTGTCTTCGGCTGCGCTCGGCCCCGGAGAGCTGGTGAGCTTTCTCATGTACGGCTACTTTCTCGCCCGCCCCGTGAGCGAGCTGGCGTCGGCGTATGGCCAGCTCCAGCACGCCCGCGCCTCGGCCGCGCGCGTTATATCGGTGCTCGGAACGGAGTCGGAGGACCGCGGAATCCCGGGGCGGGTTCTCGCCAATGTTCGCGGCGAGATCGAGTTTCGCGACGTTCACTTCAGCTATGCGGAACGCCCGCCGGTGCTCGACGGTTTCGATCTGCACATCCGACCCGGAGAAACGTTGGCGCTTATGGGGGAGAACGGTGCCGGCAAAACCACCTCGGCCCACCTGCTGATGCGCTTTGCCGAACCCGCCGCGGGCGAGATCCTGCTGGATGGCGAAAACCTGAACGGTATCAACCTGAGAAGCCTGCGCGCGCACATCGGCTTCGTGCCTCAGTGCGTGCTGCTGTTAGATGGGAGCATTGCCGACAACATCGCCTTCGGGCGCATGAATGTCAGCCCTCGGCGGATCGAATCCGCCGCGCGCCTGGCCCAGGCCCACGAATTCATCCAAGCGCTGCCGTGCGGCTACGATACTCTCGTCGGCGAACGGGG
>DATIPL010000856.1:0-1503 GCA_035471965.1 Gammaproteobacteria bacterium | reverse complement strand
CCCGCAGGCTCTTCAGGCGTTCCTGCGCCCGGCGGCTGAGCCGTTTGTCCCGATTGCGGATCTGCCTGGCGACGTGCTCCAGGATGGATAAGTCGCGGATCCGTTCCAAGGCCGCCAGCCTTACTTCGCCCGCTGCATCGTCGGTCGCCACCCTGGCTAACAGATCCTCGTCGTCCACCCTTTTCAGCGCGGCCAAACGCAGCTGGGGGTCGGCGCCGTGACTGACCAGAAAACTCATCACCGTTGCCGGGACCGATTCACCTAGCATGTTCATCCGTGCCTCCAGCGCCGGACTGTCAGGTTCCTTGCCCGTCATGAGCTTACGGAAGCGCGCCTCGGCCGCTTCCCGCACGCCCGCCTCGCGATCTTCCAAGGCGATGTGCCAGAGGAGAGCTAGATCTGCTATTCGATATAACGCCGCCCGCCGCACGGTCGCGTGCTCATCCTCGCGTGCAAGCTCGGTCAAGACGGGATCCGAGGAGTCCAGGTTCTGCACCGCCTGAGCGCGGATCTGGGGATCGGGGTGTTGCCACTTGGGCTTGAAGAATCGGTTGAGGATCATCTCGGCCTAAGGTTTCTGCTAGGGGAGGTCTACGTTTGCCTGTGTCGTCGAGGCAAGACCGGGTAAAGAATTCTATGCAGTTTACACGAGATTGATTGACTCGCGTATCGTTCTACGGGATCCCGAAGGCATCTTTCAGCACCAGCCGACGACGCCGAGTCCGGAGAAATTCGCGCGCTACGGCAAGCCGAACTATAGTGCCTGAAAGCTTATATTTTCGGGAAGGTTAAATGGACCGCCAGACACGCGCCTATCTGTACGCCGCGGCCACCATCCTGTTCTGGTCTACGGTGGCTTCGGCCTTCAAGCTTTCGCTGCAGCACCTCGATGCCGCCGAGCTTCTGTTCTACGCGTCCTTCGTCTCGCTAAGCGTGTTGGTTGTTATCTTGCTGATCGGCGGCAAGCTCGCCGAGCTTGGCGCGTGGACGGTTCGGGACTATGCGCGCTCCGCGCTCATGGGCTTTCTCAATCCGTTTCTCTATTACCTCATCCTGTTCGAGGCTTATTCACGGCTGCCCGCCCAGGAGGCCCAGCCGCTGAACTTTAGCTGGCCCATCGTGCTGGTGTTGCTATCCATCGTGATCCTGCATCAGCGCATCGGCCTCTTCAACCTGCTGGCGATGGCGCTAAGCTTCAGCGGCGTGTTGGTGATTTCCACCCGCGGCGATTTACTGGGATTGCGGATCACCGACGGCCTCGGCGTCACCCTGGCGCTGGCGAGCACCGTGGTATGGGCACTGTATTGGATCTACGGTGTTAAAGACAGCCGCGATCCGGTCGCTAGGCTGTGCCTGAACTTCGTCTTCGGCTGCCTCTTCATGACCCTCTTCATGCTGGTCTTCGAGGGCTGGCGGATGCCGCCTCTCCCCGGCATCTTGGGGGCCGTGTACGTAGGCCTGTTCGAGATGGGGATCAGCTTCGTGCTGTGGCTGCAGGCGCTG
>DATIPL010000855.1:0-1780 GCA_035471965.1 Gammaproteobacteria bacterium | reverse complement strand
GGGGCTTGATGAGCATCACCGGCCCCGAAGACGGCGAACCGTGCAAGGTCGGCGTGGCCGTGTCCGATATCATGTGCGGCATGTACGCGGCCGTGGCCATACTCGCCGCGCTGAAGGCGAAAGACGCCAGCGGCCGCGGCCAGCATATCGACATGGCGCTGCTGGACGCCCAGGTCGCGTGGCTCGCCAATCAGGGCCAGCGCTATCTCATCTCCGGGGAGGTCGCCCGGCGTCGTGGCAACGCCCATCCGGACGTGGTGCCCTACCAGGTGTTCAGGGCAAAGGACGGGCACATTATTCTCGGCGTGGGCAACGATCAGCAGTTTCGAAGGTTCTGCAGCTTTGCCGGGCGTCCGGATCTCGCGGATGATCCGCGCTTCGAAAGCAACGATCGGCGGGTGCGCAACCGGGATGATTTGATTCCGCAGCTCGAGGCGCTGATCGCCGCGCGGTCGGCGGACGAATGGCTCGAGGGCCTGGCAGCGCGAAACGTGCCCTGCGGGCCGGTCAACACCATTGACCGGGTCTTCGCGGATCCCCAGGTGAAGCACCGGCAGATGACGGTCACGCTTCCGCATCCGCTGGCCGCCGGCGGTGAGGTCACGCTTCTCGCCAGCCCCATGCGCTTTTCCGAAACTCCGGTGAGCTACCGGCGCGCGCCGCCCACCGTGGGTCAGCACACCGCGGAAGTTCTGGCGCAATTTCTCGGACTGGACGAGGCGCGCGTTGCGGAGCTCGAGTCCAGAGGGGTCGTTTCCCGCGGAGGATCGCCGCGTGCCTGAAGGACCGGAGATCCGCCTCGAAGCCGATCGCGTGCGCGCCGCCATCGAGGGGCGAAAGGCGAAGTCGATATTCTTCGGACTCGAGCGCCTGAAGAAGTATGAGAAACATTTGACCGGGCGCAGGGTGACATCGGTGCGCGCCCGCGGCAAGGCCATGCTCATCAGCTTCGCAAATGGTCTGACGATCTACAGTCACAACCAGCTTTACGGCCGCTGGGTGGTGTGCAGCAACGGGCTCGTTCCGGAATCTTCGAGACAGCTTCGCGTCGCCATCGATACGCCGCAGAAACGCGCGCTCCTGTACAGCGCATCGGACATCGCGGTTCTCAAAACCGCGGAAATCGATCGGCATCCGTATCTGCGCACGCTCGGGCCGGATATCCTCAACGATCGCGTCAGCGTGAAGCAGATCCGGTCGCGGTTCGAGAGCCCGGGATTCCGCCGGCGCAGCCTCGCGGCTCTCTTTCTGGACAAGCGTTTCCTGGCCGGGGTCGGTAACTATCTGCGCAGTGAAATCCTTTTCGCCTCCGGCGTGCACCCTGCGCGCCGCCCGGAGAGCCTCTCGGAATCAGAGCTTTGCCTGCTCGCCGACGAAACGCGGCGAATCATTCTGCGCGCCTACAGGACCCGCGGCGTGACGAACGAACCCGCACGGGTGCGGAGGCTCCGGGCCGAAGGCTGGTCGCGCGGCGAGTATCGCTTTGCCGTCTTCGGGCGCGGCGGAGAGCCCTGCTTCGAATGTGGCGACGTCATCGTTCGTGAAAGTCTTTCCGGGAGGCGATGCTATTTCTGTCCCAACTGCCAGCCGCTATAGTGGCGTTGCGCCACGCAGAAAAAGGCAAAGTGGCAGCGCAACCTGTCGTCGCAAATCTCTCAAAGTCGCTCGGGAACTGAAGCTTCTCCGGGTCAATGCCGTGCCGTCGTCCGACCACATCGATTTTCTCAAGCAGACCGAGCTGTTCGCGGACATGCCCCCCCGCATGCTCGAACTTATCGAT
>DATIPL010000854.1:0-2198 GCA_035471965.1 Gammaproteobacteria bacterium | reverse complement strand
ATACCGCCATCCGGTGCCTCAGCCGGATTGTCTGGTTGTCGCCATCTCCCAATCCGGCGAAACTCTCGACACGCTCGAAGCGCTGCGGTACGCGAGGAAGCTCGGCTTCGGGCCAACCCTCGCCATCGTCAACGCGCCCGAGTCGTCGCTGACGCGGGAAGCCGATCTGGTCTTCATGACCCGCGCCGGTCCGGAAATCGGCGTGGCTTCCACCAAGGCATTCACTACGCAGCTCGTATCGCTGCTGATGCTGGTGACGGTCGTCGGAAGGCGGCACGCGATCGGCGGCAACCTGGAGCGTCATGTCGTCGACCAGCTGATGCACCTTCCTAAAGCCTGCGAACAGGTGCTTCGACGCGACGAGCACATAAGTATTCTTTCGTCGAAATTTGCCGACAAGAATCACGCCCTGTTTCTCGGCCGCGGCGTGCAGTATCCGGTGGCCATGGAAGGCGCGCTCAAGCTCAAGGAAATTTCCTACATACACGCTGAAGCCTATCCGGCGGGGGAGCTCAAGCACGGTCCGCTGGCGCTGGTTGACGGCAACATGCCCGTCATCGTGGTGGCTCCGAACGATGCGTTGCTGGAGAAGCTCAAATCCAACATGCAGGAAGTCCGTGCCCGGGGCGGCGTACTTTACGTTTTTGCCGACGCCAGATCCGGAGTCAAACCCGCGCCCGGCGTGCACGTAATCGAAATCGATCCCGCCGGTGAGAACGTCACTCCCATCATATACACGATTCCGCTACAACTGCTCGCGTATCACGTCGCTGTTCTGAAGGGCACCGACGTGGATCAGCCGAGAAATCTCGCCAAGTCCGTAACCGTGGAATAGCGGTGACGGCAGGCGAACTGCGCGCGCCTGCAAAAAGGCGTAGTATTCCTGTTTCACTCGTAATCATGTAAGGATTTTTCATGGTAATCGCCGATCAAAAGGTCGTCTCTATTCACTACAAGCTCACCGACGACGACGGTCAGGTCATTCAAGAATCCACTGGCGGCGAGCCCCTGAGCTACGTTCATGGCGCAGGAAACATTATCCCCGGCCTCGAGTCGGCGCTTTCCGGAAAGGCTGCCGGCGATAAGCTCAACGTCAGCGTGGAGCCGGAACAGGGGTACGGGTCGCGCAACGAAGCGCTGATTCAGGAGCTGCCGCGCAAAGTGTTCGAGGGCATCGAGGATATACAGGAAGGTATGCAGCTCCAGGCCCACTCCGAGCAGGGCACGCAGGTGATCACGGTCGCAAGAGTCGACGGTGACCGTATCACTGTGGATGGTAATCACCCGCTTGCAGGGCAAACTCTCAATTTCGAGGTCGAGGTGGACGACGTGCGCGACGCCACGTCCGAGGAAGTCGCACACGGGCACGTGCATAAGCAGGACTGAGTACCAGACGGATATCTCGCGGTCAGGTTTGAGTTGCGGTGAATCCCTGGTTTGAATCGTATTACGGTTGTCGAATCAAGCAGATGTCGGACCGTAGACGCAGTCGGGAGACTGAAACGGTCCACATTTCCAGCACCCCGTCCACCGTCTGCCGTCCGGGATTCATGGCTACCCGTCGCGGATCATCGCGTGCCTGTGGCCCAACGAGACCATGCTGATAAGTCATCTGGACAGCGTGCCCGAGATCCATGCTTCGGCCTACGTGGCGCCCGGCGCTATCGTTTGCGGCAAGGTCGTTGCGGGTGAAGGCAGCAGGATTCTCCACGGCGCCGTGGTTGTCGCCGAGGGGGGCCGGCTGAATATCGGGCGAGACTGCGTGGTGATGCATAATGCGGTTGTCCGGAGCACGCAAAAGTATTCCACCCGCATCGGCGACCATTGCCTGATCGGACCCAATGCCCATGTCGTCGGCTGCAGTCTTGAAGAGGACGTTTTCATCGCTACTGGCGCAGCGGTTTTTCACGGCGCACGATTAGGCGCGCGCTCCGAGGTCCGCATCAACGGGGTGGTGCACCTCAAAACGGTTGTGGCGCCGGACACGACAATCCCCATCGGCTGGGTGGCCGTAGGCAACCCCGCCCGGATCCTGCCGCCAGGCGAGCACGATCGGATCTGGTCGATCCAGCAGCCGCTTGATTTTCCGCAATCGGTTTACGGCGTCGAGCGACCTGCACCCGGGGAATCGATCATGCCCGAAGTGACCCGCCATCTGTCGGAACTTTACGCCAGCCACGTTGACGACGAGGTGATTT
>DATIPL010000853.1:0-2829 GCA_035471965.1 Gammaproteobacteria bacterium | reverse complement strand
TGATCGCTGCCGATCACCCAGAACGGCAGCGGAGCGCCCGCATTGGTGAAATCGGTATCGCCCGCATTTACCGCCACGAACTGAATCACCATGAACCGCGAGTCGCAGCCGTTCAGCAGCCGCATCCGGTAGTTGCGCCGCTCGACGTTTTCCTTCGGCCAGATCTTGCCGTTGACCACCATGTGATCGCCGAAAAACTCGGCCAGCGCCGACGGCCCGCCGCCGGGGAAGAGCTCCGGCGGGAGGATTGCGCCTTCGCCGGTGATGAAGTCATCGTAGAACGGATCCCCCGGGAAGGCCGGGTAGAACAGCTCGCCGTTGTCCCTGAACATGCGGTCCTGGACGGCATATGCGAGCTCGTAGGGAAAGGCCGGCAGGCCCAGTGGATTACCCGGCATACCCGTATCCAACGCATCCCGCACGAAGTAAAAGCCCGCGAGCCCCGCGTAGACGTTGAGCCGGGTGATGCCGAGGGCGTGGTCGTGGTACCAGAGGTTTCCGGCCGGCACGGCATTGTTGTAGCGGAATGTGTTGGTGAATCCGCCGGGCACGCTGTCCCACTGCGGGCCCTTGACGTTCCCGTCCGGGCTGTAGAAGAACTCCGGATTGCCGTCGAACTGGAAGTCGCTGTTCCCGCCGTGGAGATGGGTGATGATGGGTACGCCGTTGCGTTTGATGCTGTATTGCCTGTAATCGACGCCGTTGGCCGAGCTCGCGCCGTGGAGCGAGTAGCACCAGTGCAGATTGGTATCCACGGGGAGCAGGTGCTTGTTGCCCTGGAGCTCGTTTTCCCATCGGACCACGGTCTCGTCCGCACCGCCTCCTGAGGTGCTCATCACCTGGAAGGTCTGGCCGGGCCAGGAGACCGTGTCCGCGCCGTAGCCCCAGATTTTCGTCTTCAGCCTTCTGCCGTTTCGCGGATCGACGAGCCCGGTCTCCTGAACGGCCTCTCTCACCCGCAGGCTGAAATTCGGCTTGAGAGCCGGCATGCCGTTCTGATTGAGATCCTTGAAAAGAAACGCCGGATCGAGCGCGTTCGGGGCAAGCTCTACGAACTTGGGCTGCATCGCCGGATCGGAGAGACCCGGGGCCGCGGGTACCGCGAAGGCCTGGCGTCCGAGGCCGTATTTCGCAGACAGCAGCGCGCTGCTGCCGGCCATCGCGCTCAGCTTGAGGAAGGTTCTTCTGTCGATCATGTCATCTCTCCGTCCATCTCTAAGAGTTGCCTGATGCTTCAGTCGGTTGTTGCGTCGAGTGCAGGGACCCGCCGGTTCGACCCTGTCCGGTCACCGGGCAGTCAGGAACGAGAGGTCTAAGAAGTCCTCGTCGTCCGGGCGCTCGATGACAGCCGTGCCGTCCTGCGGCTCCCGCCACCATAGTTCGAACTCCGCGCAGCCGTTTGCGGCTGCGGCAGTCAACTTCCGTGTTGCAACCGCCGTGCCAGTCGAAAAACCCCTGTATTTTCTGCTGATAAGCCGGATAACGGGATGAGACACGCTGGCAGAGTCGGCACCCGGGCTGCCAGGGTGTCAGGCGGCGGCTGCCAAAAATGACAGGGTTTGACCCAGATCATTTACCCAACGAATGAAAGTGTTTACGTTTATTTCCCACGAGTAATAAGAAAAAGGGACGCGATTCCGAGGAGACTCTGTGGCGACGATTGAGCTTCAGTCGTTCGTTGACGGCCAGGAGCACCCTTTCCTGGTCATCGACAAGGATTTCAGGATCGTTGCGGTGAATCCCGCCTTCGAGCGCGCTTACGGCACCAAGCGGGAACATCTCGCCGGCCGCCACTGCTATGAGGTCAGCCATCATAATTCGAGGCCCTGCTACGAGCTGGGAGAGGATTGCCCCCTTCGGCACATGAAGTGGAACGAGGGACCGAGGCCTTACTCCTGCCTTCACGTTCACAACGATGACCACGGGCGCGCCCATTACGTTCGCCTGAAGGCTTACCCGCTGAAGGGCGCCGACGGACACCTCTACATGGGCGAGGCGGTGCACGATATTTCCGTCCAGGATGCCGGCAGCGCAGGCGGGATCCGCATGGTGGGGCGATCCCGCGCCTTTCTGGAGGCCCTGGAGCAGCTGCGAGTCGCCGCCGAATGCGACGCCCCCGTGCTGCTCACGGGAGAAACCGGCACCGGAAAAGAGCTCGCGGCGGGATTTATCCATCACCAGTCATCGCGCCGCAGCGGGCCGTTCGTCACGCTGGACTGCACCGCGCTGACCGAAAATCTTTTCGAGAGCGAGGTGTTCGGACACGAACGTGGCGCATTCACCGGCAGCATCGAGAAGCGCAAGGGACTGTTCGAGCTCGCCGACGGCGGCACGTTGTTTCTCGACGAGATCGGGGAGCTGTCCCCGGCGACGCAGGCGAAGCTGTTAAGGGTTCTGGAAAGCGGCGCGTTCCGTCGCGTGGGGGGTCGCCGGGTCCTGCACGCGAACGTGCGCGCCATCTGCGCGACCAACCGCGATGTCACCGAGTGCGTCGAGAACGGTCGCTTTCGGGCGGATCTCTACTACCGCATCGCCTGTCTGTCGGTTCGTATGCCCAGCCTGCGGGAGCGGTTGGAAGATATTCCCGAGCTTGCCGCCGCAATCCTCGACGATTTGAACCGAACTTCGTCGCGCACCTACGCCCTCGGCAGCGACGCCCTCGAGCTGTTGCAGAGTTACGATTACCCGGGCAACGTCCGCGAGCTTCGGAATATTCTCTTCGCGTCCGCCGCCCACTCGGCGCAATGTCGAATAGAGGCGGCCGATATCGCCAAGCGCTTCAATCAGACCTCCGGCGCAGCCGCTGCCGGAAACGGTGTTTCCGAGCGG
>DATIPL010000852.1:0-1862 GCA_035471965.1 Gammaproteobacteria bacterium | reverse complement strand
AGCCGGGTGATTTGGCGCAGGCGCAGCGTCCCCTTGAGGAACCTCGCAGCCTGATCGTGCAGCCGGTAGCTGACCCAGTGCCCGTCGAGCTTCGCCCGCCGGCGGGCAAAGCGGGCTTCTTTGATCTGCCGGCGCTTGCCTTTGCGATAGGTCAGGATGTCGAAGCCGTCCGCGATCATCGTTCCGAAGAGCTTGGGGCTCCAGCCGCCGCGATCGAAGACGATCGTGACGCGACGTTCGCCGACCAGCGCTCGCACCTCGCGCAGTAGCCGCGGGAACGCCTTGGTCAGGGCGTTCTCGACCTCGCCGGTGATCACAAGCAAGGGATCTCCGGCGCGGTCATTGACCCAGTAGTCGGTGGTCGCCGGCATCGCCAGGTGCCGGCGGGCGACGTAAGCCTTTGATATCGCGCGCTTGCCGTGATAGGCCCGCACGTGGCCATCGACGTACAAAAAACCCATCAGATGCCCGCGCTGATCGACGCGTCGGCGGGCGAGTTCCGCGCCGAGTTCCTCGGCACAGTGATGGGCGGCGAGCCGCGTGAGTTTGCGCCGCAGCGTCTTGACTTCCGGTGCCCGATCAAGCCCGAGCACACGGCCGAACGCCGCCGGATCGTGTTCCTTCAAGTGCTCGGGCCGCTTGATCCGTCGCAGTGCCATCAACAGCAGTGTCAATAGCGTCGTACGTAGCCCGTAGAACGCCGGACCGATCCCGCCATAGAGCTTGTGGGCGGTCTGAAACAGCCCGCTCTCGACGAGACACGGTAACGCGAGCAGGACACCGACGCCGGGCACGTTGCAACCGTCGCGAAACAGCGGTGCCGCATCGTCGAGTAGCCCGAGATAGGCGAGTTGCCGATCGAACGTGCGATCGCTCGCATCCCGATCCAGACTCATCGGCACGGGCTCGCTCTCATCCGCCGGCTCAATCATCGCAGCCCCGTCGCCGACAAAATCGACACTGTCCTGCCTCGGCTCCGTACGAGTGACACAACTCTGGGCAGGTTCGCCGCTCGGCTCGCTCAGGCTTGAAGCAAGAGCCAGCTCCGGCAGCTCAGGCACCTTCGATGGTCCAACCAGCTTCCTGATAGCCGTCTCGCTGACGCCCAACCTCTGCGCAACCGCTCGGTTGCTCAACCCTTCGCTCTTCAACTGCTCGATGCTACCCAAGCGCCGCCCCTGGATCCGCCGGCGCCCTCTCCGCCACCCGGCCTCTCGTCCCAGCGCCGCCATCCCACCCTGCCCGTAGCGCGCCTGATACCGGCGAACCGTCCGCACCGAACGCCCAAACGCCTGGGCCACTTCCGTCTGCTGAGCAAATCCGGAGTCGACCAAGAACACCATCGCATACGCTTCGGCCACCGCATCGTCGGCTCGGTAGTGATGCACAGGCAGTCCGGCTACAACAATGACTCGCTCGTCCGCCTCCACCCGCAAGGTGCACCGCGCGTTGATGAAAATCGTATCCGACGCGGCCGGCAACGACAGCGCCAGGGGCGTTTGGGTATCCATGCCCGGAGGTAAACCGGACAGGTTTGGGTGCGCAACGGTTTTAGCAGAAAAGCCGCCAGCTCAGTCGCTTAGGTCCCGGCTGGCCCAAAAACCGGACAGGTATTGGTTCGCACCCCCAGCCGCAAAAACGCCTCCGCTATCAGCCGGATAGAATGGCTATGTCAGGAGGTCTGAACTTGCCGGCGTGGTATGGGAGCAACATCGGAAAAAATGATTCGCAAGCAATTTCTCGTTTCGCCGTCTACTGCGCGAAGGCTCGAGCGCCTCGCAGCTGCTCAGGGAACGTCCGCGTCGGAGATTGTGCGACAAGCAATCAACGCCTACGATGTAGATACGGCTGATGCGATGCGT
>DATIPL010000851.1:0-4147 GCA_035471965.1 Gammaproteobacteria bacterium | reverse complement strand
AAGCCGCCGGATTCACGTCGCATCCCCATCGCCGAAGTTCGCGCGTGAACGGTCGCGCCGGCCTGTCCCGCGCGATCGAGCAGGCCGCGATGAAACAACCCCGGGTGCAGACCGCCAATGTCCGGGCGCACCGCGCCGCCGTGGTAAATGTCGCTGCCGACTTCGGCGTGCTGCTCGGACCGCGGCACGACGTAGGCCTCGATGCCGAGCTCGCGCTTCAGCATCTCCGACTCGCGCGCGAGCCCCTCGTAATGAGCCGGGCGCACCGCACCGGTGAATCGCCCGACAAGGGAATAGCCGCATTCGATGCCTTCGTCTAGAATGAAGCGCGCCAGATCTTCCCGCGCCGCTTTTCCCTCGCCGTAGACGGCCATAGCGCGTTCGCGCCCGAACATGTCGGTCATCTTGCGGAAGCTGATGCGGATATTGCCCGAGGCGATGCCGCCGTTGCGGGTCGATGCGCCCTCTCCGGGACGGTCCTTCTCCAGCACGTGGACCTCTCGTCCTGCGCGCGCGAGGACAAGCGCCGCAGACAGGCCGGCGTATCCGCCGCCCACCACCAGTACATCGCAGCGTCTTGGCAAGTCACGATGCGGTGGCTCGGCGAGCGGGGCGGCTTCCCACCAGTAGGGAATTTCCAGTGCTTTCGGCGCGACCGAGGATCTCGGCGAATGCCCATGCCGTGGCGGAAGCGACTCCATGTTCATTCTTCGTGCACCCTATCTCTCGCGCAACTCGCGCAGGGTAAAGATCTGCCGCGGACTGGAGCTGTCGACGGCGTGCTCACCCAACCCCACCCAGTCCTCGTGATGAATTTCTGCGAACTGCTTTGACGCCAGCAGTGGAACGTCCAGAACCTTACACAGAGACTCCATCTTCGCGGCATGATTCGCGGCGTGACCTACCACCGAGAATTCCACCCGGCGGGGCACCCCGATGTTCCCGTACATGACATCACCGACGTGAAGTCCGATACCGTACCCGATGGGCTTCTCGGACTTCGCCGCCCGCGCCTCGTTCAGTCTTTTCATGCGCTCGATCGCATCACGCGCGGCCGCCATGGCTTTGCTGCACGCCGCACGGTGCTCCGGACACTCGCGCGGATCCGTCACGCTGTGTCGTGGCATGGGAAATATGGCAAGCATGGCATCGCCGATGAAGCGCAGGACTTCTCCGCCGCCGTCGAGCACCGCGTCGGCAACAGATTCAAAGAAAGCGTTCAGTACCCCCAGAAACTCCTCGGTGGACAACTCCTTCGATAGGTCCGTGGATCCACGCAGGTCGCTGAACCAGATCACCGCGTGGATTATCTCCCCGCTGCCGCGGCTGATCTCTCCCTCGTAGACTCTTCGTCCGGTTTGAGGGCCGAGATAGGCGTCGAGAATATTCTTGGCAATCTGGGTCTTGATACTTACCTTGCAGGCGACCGCAAGACGCTGCTGTACGCGTCGCAAGACGCGGATTTGCTCCTCGCTGAAGCCACCCTTTCGATGACACAGCCAGGAGCCGATCACGCCGTCGCTTTGAAGCCGGTCGAGTTTCGGGTTGGGATCACCGAAAGGAATTGCGTAAGCAAGATAGTCGGTCGCCCCACCCTGGCGGAATTCGGTAAGCACCGGGAAATCGAGCGTGGCGGAATCACCGTCGAGTCGCCGCCGCAGAAGCGGGACCTCGTTCTGGATCATGTAATAGTGCGGGCTATGGCGGAAATCCGGACCCACCGGACCGTGCGGATGCTCCATGATCTCGATTTCATGACCCGGCCTCCATATCAGGGTGACGGCTCGAAACAGCGGATGCAGCGTGCGGAAACCGAGACTTCCCCGGGTGACCGGGACGTCGGCCGCATTCAGACGCTCACAGCACCCTCGGAAAAGCTCCTCGGTACTGGTTTCTCCAAGTGCCTTCGCCATGAGCCAGTTGGCCAACTCGTCGATGAGCGCGCTGTCGACGGAGCTTGTGTCCCGGAGAGCCCGCGTTTTCATGTTCTTCAATTCCAAATGGAAACGACTGGTCGATTCGTGAACCGCCCAGGATTGACATTTTCGTCGTGACAGTGGGCCCGCACAAATGAACGGCGCCGAATTATTTCGATGATCACAGATGGCCTCTGGAGCAGTCGCACCTTCGCAGCATGCTCGAGGCCATAAAATACCGCGTCGTGGGTACCCTCACCACAAGGACCACCGGCCTGTGCTGTCACCAGAGACTTTGGCGCTTCCTTCGCAGTCGCGGCCCTCGAGCCGCTGGTGAAGACGATTGTCCACTGTCTGCACGAACGCATGTGGCAGCGGGGGCCGCGCGGTATCGTGCGCAAGCTGCTGTAATCGCGCTGGAGATACGGCGCCGCGTTGGATTTCCGCGGTGAGGATTCACTACCGAGTAGAAGGACCGATGTACGCTTGAAGATGCCCCGAGTCAATCAGACTTTTTCCCTCAGCCTTCGCCGGCGGCTTTCATCTCGGCCTCACCCGCTTTTTCCTTCACCTCGACTTCCCCGCGGGTCTTCACCGCTTTATCGATGGCCACGGCCATTCTGGAATGATCCCAGGCGGAGTTCACCCGTAAAACGTTGGACATCAGTGCGACGATATAGCGGGTTTGACGTCGTCCAGGAGCATCGGCTTGCATCGAGGGTGTTGCGGGAGATTCGATGATAGCGACCGAGTTCATGAGATTGCGCACGTTTCCCATGTATTTGCGACACTTGAACCCTGCTTCCTCTTTGCAACCGTAAAAGGAGCCGCTTTTGAAGTATATGGCGGCATCATGCAGCTCCGGCGCGAAGGCGTAGCGGTAGCGGCGCTTGGTCATATAGAGATACCGCTTCATCTCCAGGCTGGACCATAAATCCACAAGCCGGCCCTGCTCCAACCGGAACATGATCCGCGCAAGCTCTCTCGGCGTTGCAAAAGAGTTCGTGCCCGGCACCCGCGTCTTTCCCGTTCGGGTCCATAAAGAGCCCTGTTGTATATCTTGAACGTTGATCCCGGCGCGATGCAGAGGCTCACCGATGACGCTCAGTCCAAGACCGGTGAGCTGCTTTTTCGGAGTGTCGCGGAAGAATGCGTCGGCACGCTCGGTTCCGATCGGGTACTCAGAGCCGAAGTTCCGTATGAGGATGGCTTCCCGCCATACCACGCTTGCGGCGGCATTGGCCGACGGGGAGATCATATGATCGATCCACTCCGACAAACGTAGCCGGTTGTCGGGCCGGACCGGCCCGAAGCGATTGAAGCCGGTGGCGGCGTCATAGTGCGGCACGTCGTTGCTCGACCCGAGAACCCAGTCGCCCGCGTCGACCTCGGTTTCACGCAGTATTCGGGCGCGGTCGTCGGTTTCGGGAAAAGCCCGGGCCAGGGCATCGAAAAGTCCAATCATAGTCATGACTTTTCCAACGCTCCCGGGGTTTTGCTTCGTATCCGGGCGAATCCCCGCCCAGGCGATTCTGTCGGGATCGGATATATCTACGACCACCACCCCGTAGGAGGGATCACGATTCCTGAAAATGGAATTGAGCGCGGCATCGAGTTCTGGATCGGGAGGCACCGCGTCGAAGTCGGGAGTTTGAGCGTTGGAAAGCAGAGACAGTTGAATTTCGTCGCTGTTGAGCAGCGCGCCCGGAGGCAGTTTCGGGCCGGATGCACGCTGCTGCGCGTTGATATAACCCTGCAGGCGCCGAATCCCGCTTTGGTCACCGCCATCGAGGGGATATGAACCGGCCATGGGGCAAAGCAGGAACAGTCCGCAGCAAACGACCAGTCCAACTTTGTCGTGGATAAAGCTAGAGTTCACTGACGCTTGCCTTTGAACGCTGCGAAGGAACCGCCGCGAGATCGACGCTCGTCGCTCGATCGGTGGTCGGCGGTAACAAAGTCGAAAGAATCCTGTCTGCCCGCGCCTGGCCGCGCTCGATGAGCGGCCGGATCTGGAACAGGGTGAGGTCACCGTCGACGAAGCCGAATTCGATGTCCCAGGGGAGGACCTGTCCCTGGGGTCCCACTGCCGGCTCGGCCTTGCGCGCAATCTCTTCCGCCAGAACGCGCAGCCGATTCTTTTCAGCGGCGGTGAGCACCGCGCCGTCAGATGCCGAGCGCCAGGCCACGCCGCCTTCCGGGATTAGAGCGCGGCGATAAGGCGACTTGGC
>DATIPL010000850.1:0-7893 GCA_035471965.1 Gammaproteobacteria bacterium | reverse complement strand
CTATCTGCAGTGGCTGTATTTCATGGCGGATACGATCTATCCGTCCTACAGCCGTTACTATCATGCGGAGCGCTACACCGCGCGTTCCGAAGAGGCCTCCGGGGTGAAACAGCAGGCGCAGCAAACGCTGTTTAAGCAGTGGCAGGTGGTCGAAGATGCGCTGCAGCGGAACGGCCCGTGGCTGCTGGGTCGACTGTTCTCTGCCTGCGACATCTATCTTCAAATGCTGACCACTTGGCATGAGACGCCGGCAGAGCTGCTGAACGCTTTCCCCGGGCTGCGTCAGGTGGCCCGCGGCGTGGCGGCGAGAGCGGCCTGCCGGCGCGCGATTCGAATGCACCGCTCGGAGACGGGGCTTTAGAAGCAGGATTTCTGTTGGGCCGGGCAGATGGTTTACATCGTAAACCGGGGACGCGGTTTCACGTGTAAACGATGTGCCCGATTCATAACCTTTCTTTAACCGATCCCCGCTTTCGCGGGGTTGACGATGCTGCCGCGAAGGAACAGCGCATGCCTGTGGTCTCGACGGGAAAGTTCAACATCGATTACGCCGACGAGGGGCAGGGCCAGCCGGTCATTCTGATTCACAGCTCGGTCAGCGCCAATCGACAGTGGCGATCTCTCAGCGAAGCCTTGAAAGACCGTTACCGGGTCGTCGCCATCAACCTTTTCGGTTACGGAGAGGCCACGCCCTGGCCGGGAACCGCGCCGCTTTCACTCGAGGCGCAGGCGCGGCTGGTTCTCGCGTTGTGCGAGGCGACGACGGGTCCCGTACATCTGGTCGGTCACTCCTTCGGCGGCTCGGTCGCGCTCAAGGCCGCCATGCTGCTCGGCGCCCGGGTCGGCTGCCTGATTCTCCTGGAACCGAATCCCTTCTATCTGCTCGAGCAGGCCGGACGGACGGAGGCATTTCGGGAGATAGTGCGTCTGCGCGATCACATGAAATCCGTCGGCGCTCACGGGGAGTGGCGCGAAGTCGCGGAACGCTTTGCGGATTACTGGCTGGGAGACGGATCGTGGCGCGGCATGCCGGAGAAACGCCGGGCGGCTTTCGTGGAATCTCTCCCGCCGAACTTCCACGAGTGGGATGCCGTGATGGGCGAACGGACCCCCGTGGCGCAGTGGAAGACGCTCAGCGCGAGAACGCTGGTGGTGAGCGACAAGGGGACGCGGCGGCCGATCCGGGAGATCGTCGAGATCTTCGCTCGAGCCTGCCCGCACTGGTCATTTCGCTACATTACCGGCGGCGGACACATGGCGCCGTTGATCCATCCCGAGCTGATCAATCCCATCGTTCGCGAGTTTCTCGATGCGGGTCCTGGATAAGAAGACGGGGTCAGAGGCCTGTTTTTCTCTAACTGGCAAAGACGAGCAGGAGAAACAGGAATCTGATCCCGTTTTGCTTAGAAAAGCGGTGAGTCGAAGCGGACGGGCAGCGACACCGCTATGGAGAAATCATCGGCGTCGTCCGTCAGGCCGATCCCGGCGGACAGGTTCAGCAGGGTGCCCCGCGCGAGCAGGGTGGAACCGCCCACGACGAAGGTGGCGAGGGTCCGGTCGCTGCCGCCGATTTCAGTTCCGGACAGCTCGGTTTCGCCCTGGTATGCGCCCGAGAGCTGGAGACGCAGGGACGTCTCGGGGCTGAGCGCGATGAAGCCGCCGAAGTTGGCGGAGACGGTCGGACCGGGCTGGGCCCCGCCCTCCTCGAAGGTGTGCTCGTAGGACAGCCCGCCGACGAACGCGATCGGGTCCTGTCTCTTTATCGCCGTCAGCGAGCCCCGGATTTCGTGAAAGCCGCCGCCGAGGGACACCCCGTCGTCGAACATGTCGCCGCTGTCCGTATCCCAGGTGAAACGCCCGACGACGTCGGGACGCCACAGCGCCTCGCGAAGCAGCGTCTTCGCGACCCCCACGCGGACGTCGCCGAAGCCCGAGCCCGACTGGCTGCTGGCGCCGCTCGGCGCGAAGCCGACGCGGGTCACGGACTCGACCTGGCGCCAGCGGTAGGGAAGCCCGATCTCCAGCTGCGAGTCCCAGGGCAGCCCCAGGCGCAACGCGAGGTCGCTGGTCAGGCTGTCGGCGTTGCGTTCGATCTCACTGGCAAACAGCAGGCCGCCCGAGGTCGTGAGGCCCGGGGCGGTATCTTCCTGACGCGTGTAAGTGAAGCCGGGCTCGATCTCGAGAACGCCCGACGGGAGCAGCAGCGCGCCTTCACGGGTCAGCGAGCGCTCGAGGGCCCGCTCCGCGGCGCCCTCTTCCACCACGACGGTCCCCGGAGCGCGCCCGGAGCGCTGCGCGATCTCGCTTTCGATCGGCGGCGCGGCTCCCCGTTGCGGCGCTTCGCGGGATGTCGCCGGCGGCCGGTGCACCCCGAGCCGTCGCTCCAGGGCTTCGACGCGCTCCAGAAGCTCGCTGATGACCCGGTCGCGCTGCTGTAGCTTGCGTTCGAGCGCCTGCACGCGCGCGTCCTGCGCCTGAGCGGCCGCCGTGAACAACGCGAGCATGAGCGCAAACGTAACGGGCCACGAACATTCTGGTTTGATGAACACCTTCACTCCCGGATCGTCAGCGCGATCGCGGCAGCACGACGAAGTCCGACGCGCGCGCCGACAATCGGCCCGGGGGCGAAAGGGCTCCGGATTCCGTCACCACGAAGCCGACGCGATCGATGTCCCGGTATTCGATCCAGCCGTTCATGAACTTGTCCACCGACAGGGTGACGTTGCCGAAGGCCGGATCGGCAAGCAGCACCGTGTCCGACGTCGCTCCACGGAAGACCACGAAGTGCGGATAGCCGTTGAGATTCACCGGCACGATAATCGGCGCGCGCTCGAGAAGATCGACGAAGGCGAGTCGTCCCAGCCCGATCCCCTCGTATCCGAGGCCGTCGACGAAACGCTTGAGGTCGAGAAGTGAAAACCCCTGCCTGAGGCGCACCAGATCCGGGTTGGCGAGATATTCCTCGCGATCGATCAGGCCGAGGGCCACCGAACGCTCGGTGACCGGGACGCCGTGCTGATAGCGCAGGATCGTCGCCAATGCGGCCGCGGCGCAGCTCAGCTCCCACTGCTGGAGAACGACGTTCTGATGCCGCGCCTCGATCAGCGAGCGAACGGGCGGCGCCGATTCGCCGGCAAGCACGCCCGCGCTGCCAAAGAGGACGCCGGCAAGCGCGAGGCGACGCGACAATGCGAACAGGCCCGCGCCGATCGGAGTGCTGATCGATGGCCCTGGGAAAGACACGCCGTCAACCGGGAAATGCCGCGCTCAATCTCCGAATACGCGGTGCACCCGCGCAGGCGGATCACACAAGAACCGGCGAGGACCGGTTCTTGCGTGCGCGCGGCTCGACGATCAGTTGGCCCAGATGGCCGTATAGTCCGTATCGCCCGGCTGAGAGTGCGGCCCCGGAGGACTGCCCTGGCCGTCGCCGTTGGTGGCGTGGACAGGAATCATGACGTCGGGACCGATGATCGTGTAATGGCCCTCGCCGATCGGCATGCCGTTGGGGCTGTTGAGCACGGCAGCGGTGGTAATGACCGGGCAGACAAAGCCGTCCACCCTCTCCACGCCGCCCGCCGCCACCGAGTCCAGCTGGGCTTCGCTCAGCGTGAACGGCGTCGCGTGAGCGCCGGAAACGAGCAGACAGCCGGTGAACACGGCCATCGCGATTTTCGTCTTCTGCTTGAGCATTCGAGAAACCTCCAAAGTGATTGGGTGTGGCAGGCCCTGGACAACCCGGGCCTGACTCACGGGACGCACGGCTCGCTTGCCGCATCGTTCCCAAAACGCAAACTGCCAAAGAGATATCACGCAAGTTTCACGAATGACTCACAAGTGAAAAACCGAACTGAAACGCGGGCCGGAGCGCTGTTTTTCTCCTGTGGCAATTAGGGACGGCACAAACCGGTCCCTGAACCCGTTCTTTCCGACCGGTTTCTTATTTCGGCAGGAAAACCACCAGCCACGCGAAGCTGATCCCGAACATCAGGCGTTGCAGCACGCCCTGGATCCCGGGGAACTGGAGCATGCCCAGCGGCAGAATGACTGCTGCGGCCGCGGCAGCGTAACAGCAGAGGCGGCGCCATCGGTATCGCTCGATGAACGATTGCGCTAGGGCACCGAAGGTGAAGGAAAATCCGACCACGGTGGCGAAAAGGGAATGCAGAGTGTCCGCCCGTACATCGTAGAGTAGCTCGTGATCGATGGGCCGGTGGGAAAAGACGGCGTTCATGATCATTGCCAGGCCGAAGACCATGAATGCGACAGCAACAAAAGGCGACGTGCGAAGGCGTCTTACGGCATCAATCAGCACGCCGAGGCCGTAGGCGAAGAACCCTGCATTCATGATCCAGGAATTGGGTGCGCCCTGCGCGCCCAGCTCGCTGATCGCATGGGTGACGCTCGAATACCCCGGCGCGGTGAAATACGGCCCGACGGCGATGGCAATGAGGGCCACGATGACACCCGGCAGTGTTGCACTCGACTTCATGGGGAAAAGCGGAAATCCGGGGTCAGAGACCTATTTTCCTCCAATGGCGGTCGAGTGCAGCAGAAATCGGTCCCTGATCCAATTTGTCGGTGTGTTCAGCGTGCGTTCAGGTAGCCCGGGGTAATGTTGCAATCGAAGCAAAGGGTCTGCGGGCTGTGAACGCGGGCCACGACCAGGAGTGAACCATGTTGAAGCATGCACGCAGGATGGGTCCGGGACAACGCTTTCGATTGGCGGCTCTGTTCAGCCTGGCGATCGGGTGCGCCGTTTTCCTGTTCGCCCAGGCGCTCGGGGCACAGGAGTCGACGACTGCGACGACCGAGGAGCGGACGCCGCTCAGCGCTGCCGAGCTCGAAGAGCTGGCGGGACCCATTGCGCTCTACCCGGACGATCTGGTGAGCATCGTGCTGCCGGCGTCCACGTATCCGCTCCAGATCGTGCAGGCGGCCCGTTATCTGGAAGCGCACGAAAACGACCCCACGCTGAAGCCCGGCGAGAACTGGGACAGCTCGGTTGTAGCGCTGCTCAACTACCCCGAAGTGATCGAGCTCATGAACGCGGATGTCGACTGGACCCGGGAGCTGGGCGAGGCCGCGATTTTCCAGCAGGCGGAGCTGCTGGATGCGATCCAGAGCTTTCGTGATCGGGCCTACGCAGCCGGCAATCTGGAGTCCGACGAGCGCCAGGTGGTGACGAAGCATGCGGAGACCGTCGTCATCGAGCCGGCGGACCCGGAGGTGATCTACGTCCCCTACTACGAGCCGAGGGAAGTGGTCGTGTATCAGCCGTACCCGGTCTACCACTACTACCCGCGCGCATATCCGGTTTACTACTACCCGTATCCCTACGGCTACGCGTTCGACTCCGTTCTCTTCTGGGGTATCACTCTGGCCTTCTCCATCGACTGGCACTCGCACCATGTGCACGTGTACGACCACTATCACCAATCGCATCCCTACTACGGCCGCTACTATCACTATCCGTACTATCGGCGTCATTCGATCCGCGTCAGCTACCGCGAAAATATCTGGCGGCCACGTCATCAAAGCCGTTTTCGACACCAGCGCGCCGCTTCGGTGTCCGGCGAAAATCGAAAGTCCGGCGCGACCTCGGTGAACAGGGAACGATACCGGACGCAGAGCGACCCGCGGCGCCGCGCGTCCGCGTCCGATAGCGGAAAGCATATGAGCAGGGGGAATACGGCTGTTTACCGGCGCAACGATCCGGCGCCGGGCATGCGTGAGGTCACGAGGCCTCGAAAACAGTCAGCGCGAAGCGCGGGGACGGCTTCGGCACGCTCGCAAGCCGGTGCGGAAAGGAGAACGAGCGCTCCGACGGCTTCGACGTACGCGAGGCGGCAAATGCGGCCGGACCCGCCGCGCGCCCAGCCGCCGCGCACCTCCGGGGGTGTCCGTTCCGATCGGTCCTCGAGCAGTCGGTCCCGATGGAGCAGCGTGACGACGCAGCGGAGCCGGCCGGGCGCCGGTCCAGAACGCCGCGCGCCCGCGAGCCACGGAATGGCCGGTTACGCGTCACGCGGGACGCGGAGCATCGAAGGCATGTCGAACCGCGGCGCGCCGGGGCCGCGGCGGGGCTTGAGTGAAAGATTCGAATCGAGCGCCCGCCCGGAGGCCGGCGGCCGATACCGCCCGGATTTCGACCGGCGGGGCAATAATGGAAGACGAGGATCCCCGAATTTTTGACCCGGGGCGAAAACCCGTTTGAGAAACCTGACCCTGCCCGATCGAAGCTGTCCGCAGCAGAGACAAGCGGACCCGGTTTTTCCTAAAAACCGGGTCCGCTGATTCCGGCGCAGTACGCTTCGCTGTTGCACCCTGCGACCTGTCTACCCTTTACCGACATTCGACATACGATTCACCACATACGACTCCCGCCCGACTCCGGCGCAATACGCTTCGCTGTTGCGCCCTGCGATCTATCGGTTCCGAATCTTGTCTCACACCCGGTCCGGACGGTGGCTCCGGGTCTGACTTTTTTCATCGAGTCGAGGGACTCCGCCGCTTTTTTATTGCTCGAGCCGCCGGGACAGCTCCCGGCTCGTCTTTAAGGCCTCCGTGATCTGCGCGGGGGTCATGAGTCTCTGGATGATGCCCCGCAGGCTTTGCGCGGGTTTGTATCCCTGGGCGTCCGCCAGCTGAAACCAGGCGTAGGCCTGAACCAGGTCCTGCGAGACACCGTAGCCCTGAGCGTACATCGCGCCGAGAACGGCCTGGGCCTCGGCATGTCTCTGCTCGGCAGCGAGGCGATACCACTTCACCGCCTTCGCATCATCCTGAGGAACGCCCTGCCCCCGTCGATATATTTTGCCCAGGGCAAACTGGGCCGGGGCGTTCCCCTGCTCGGCGGAGAGACGAAACCACCGCGCGGCGGCCGCATCATCCGGCGGATCGATATGGCCGTCCCCGTACAGGGCCCCGAGATTGTACTGGGCGCCGGCATGTCCCTGCTCGGCCAGCGGCAGCCACTCGTCGTAGGCGCCGGCGTAGTCACCGCGATTGTAGGCATCCACCCCGGCCTGGAAGTCCGCGAGCGCACTCGTCGACCCGAAAAGCACCAGCACCAGGATCAGACGCTTCATTTCCTCTCGATTGAAAGATCCCACGCTTCGCTCCCCTCGGCGATCTGCCGAATCAGCGGTGACCGGAGCGCCAATGATCCCGGAGGCCCGGGTTCGCTGCAAACCGCATCGGCTCACCACCGCCTTCCGCGACGCGGTACCGGTTTTCAAGCTCCCGGGCCCGGCGGGGAACGGTCACGCTGTTCCGGCGCGGGGACGGCGCATCGGGTCGAGCGCCCGGCGACATCCACGAAAGGGCGATTGCGCCCGCCCGCATCCCGAATGTGTCCCTCGCGCGAACATCGCCTCGATTTCGATCGAACCATCCGGCCAACTCGCGGTGAAACGCCCGCGCGTCCGGCGGTCAAGAACGACATATTCTGACCGCTGAATTGATGCTCAGGGCAGAAACCGGCGTGGTCTTGTGCCTGAGCACGGGAAAGACCGCGCAGAGGGCGCGCGTCTGTTCAAGCCCGGGGAGCGGTCGTTATCATGCGCGCTCCACTCGTTTCAGGGCCCGGAGGGGCGATTCATTGACGAAAAGCAAGCGTCGCGGCAGCAGCGGTTTCCGATCACGGCAGGCTGGAGACCGGTCCAAGTCTGCCCGGGCCGGCGAGTGTGAAACCTGCGGCGAAACGCTCGCCCCCAAGGCGAGATTCTGTCACCGCTGCGGCACGCCGCTCGAGGGCACGCCCGTGAGCGCCCGCACGAGCGCCAAGCGCACTTCCGTCCTGGTCGTCTCGGTGGCCGCAGTGAGCGTCATCGGTGCGACGCTGGTGGCGGTTTTCCTGACTCAGAGCAATCGCGGCGGACCAACGCCGCC
>DATIPL010000849.1:0-3140 GCA_035471965.1 Gammaproteobacteria bacterium | reverse complement strand
GGCGCACCGAAAGTTTTACATGCACCGAACCGGTCACTGGATCGGGATGGACGTGCATGACGTCGGAGATTACAAGATTGAGGGTGAATGGCGGGTTCTGGAGCCGGGCATGGTCATGACCGTCGAACCCGGCATTTACATCCCGGGCGGTGACAGGAGCGTAGCAAAAAAATGGTGGAACATCGGGGTTCGGATCGAAGACGATGTGCTGGTTACGCTGGATAGACCACAAGTGCTGAGTAGGGCGGCGCCGAAACGAATCGACGAAGTCGAAGCGCTCGTAGGCAGCGCGTGACGAGAGCTCAGGGGTTGAGATGAAGGGCTCGTTTCCCGGTGAAGTGTTCGATGTCGTCGTCGCCGGCGGCGGCTTCGTCGGCGTCACTCTCGCGCTGGCGCTTGTTCGTGGAGGCGCGCGCACGGCGCTCATCGATTCCGCTGCCGAGGGCGCAGGCGACGCGGCGCCGCGACCCATCGCGTTGGCCGAGGGGTCCCGGCGCATTCTTGATGGTCTCGGCGTCTGGGACGAGATCCGTCCCGGCGCAACGCCCATCCGCGTCGTGCACGTATCCGACCGCGGACATTTCGGTTTTACCCGGCTCAAAGCACGGGACTACGGCGTCGAGGCGCTGGGATACGTGAGCGAAGCGGTTGTTATCGGGGCGGCCCTCGGGCGGGCGCTGGGTTCGACTGAGGGTGTCTCAGTGTTCAGACCGGCAAGCGTTCATCAGCTTGAGTTCCCTGAGGGGCGTGTCAGGGTCGGGTGCGACGGCGCCGAAGCTCCGCGGTCAGTGGAGACCCGGCTGCTGGCGGCCGCCGACGGCGGAAATTCCCTGGTGCGGCGACTGAGCGGGATCGGTGCCCGTGAGCGCGATTGGCGGCAGAGCGCCATCACTGCGACGGTGAAGACCCGCCTGGACCCCGGCAACGTGGCCTTCGAACGATTTACCGCCAGCGGGCCGCTGGCGTTGCTGCCCATGGGGCAGCGCCGTTCGGGACTCGTGTGGACGCTTCCCCATGAGCGCGCGGATGCCCTGATGTCGGAGGACGACGGCCCATTCTTGGCGACGCTGGGGGAAACTTTCGGAACCCGCCTCGGCGCCTTCACGCAAACCGGGCCGAGAACCCTGCACCGTCTTCGCTCGGCCCACAGTAGAGCCTCGGTGAAGCGGCGCCTGGCGCTCGTCGGCAGCGCGGCAAATCATCTGCATCCGGTTGCAGGGCAGGGGCTGAATCTGGGGCTTCGGGACGCCGCAATTTTGGCAGAGATCGTGGTCGACGCGGTGAGGGAGGGCGACGATCCGGGGGCCATCACCACCCTGAGGCGCTACGCCGACTGGCGGCGCCGCGACCAGTGGGCCACCGCCCGTTTTACAGAGGGCCTGGTGAGATTGTTCAGCAACGATTCGCTGCCGCTGGCGCTGATTCGAGATACGGGACTTGTCGGCCTCGACAGCTTCGGCTTTTTCAAGCGTGGTCTGGCGCGGCACGCCATGGGCCTCGCCGGGCGCGCGACCCGCCTGTCACGGGGATTGTCCATATGAATTTCGACCTGGTGATTGTGGGCGGCGGTCTTGTCGGTGCGACCCTGGCCGCGGATCTGGGCCGGCGCGGATTCCATCTGGGTCTGGTGGAAGCGCGGCCGAGCCCGCCGCTTCCCGAGACCGGGTTCGGATTGCGGGTGAGCGCGGTGACCCGCGCCACCCAGTCCGTGCTGGAATCCGTGCGCGTATGGGAGCTCTTGCCTGCGGAACGTATTCAGCCGTTTCGCAAGATGGTGGTATGGGACGTCCCTGAAGCCGGGGAGGTGCATTTTGACAGCGCCGAAATCGCCGAGCCCGCGCTGGGGCACATTGTCGAAAACTGGGCGATGCAACGGGCCCTGGAGGCGCGCCTCGACCAGCTTGACGGGGTGGAGATGATCCGGCCGGCGGAGCTTGAAATGCTGCTGCTGGAAGCGACGCAGGCAGTGGTCATTGTCGACGGCAGCAAGCTTCACGCGCCTCTGGTGGTGGGCGCGGACGGCAGCCGTTCACGAGTGCGAGAGCTGGCCGGGATCGAAGCGCGAGAGGCGGCGTACGGGCAGCGCGCCGTGGTGGCCACCGTGACCGTTTCACGGGGTCATGGGGAGACCGCCTGGCAGCGCTTTCTGCCCAACGGACCGCTGGCCTTCTTACCACTCCCCGGCAAACACGCCTCCATCGTCTGGTCGACCACGCCGACGCACGCGGAGGCGCTGAAGAACATGAGCGAAGCGCGTTTCGTCGGCGCTTTGGAGAATGCATACGAGGGCAGGCTCGGCGAGGTCGAACTGGTCGGGCCCCGGGGCGCATTCGACCTCAGTTCGATCAGCGCCCGCGACTATGTCGGCCACCGCGTGGCGCTGGTGGGCGATGCCGCGCATACCGTGCATCCCCTGGCGGGCCAGGGGGTCAACCTGGGTATTCTGGACGCGGCGGCGTTGGCCGAAGTACTCGACGCAGCGCGGGGTGCCGGTCGCGATATCGGACGCACGCATACCCTGCGCAAGTACCAACGCTGGCGCAAAGGACACAACGCCGTCATGCGCACCGCCCTCAGCGGTTTCAACTGGCTTTTCGGAAGCTCTTTCGGACCTTTACGCGAAGCGCGCAATACGGGCCTGCGGATGACCAACCAGATTCCGCCGCTCAAGCGCTTGTTCATGCGGTATGCCTCGGGCTTGTCAGGAGACTTACCGGCGGCGGCGAGGTCGCGCGAATACCGCAAGGCGATGGCACACTCCGGCCACGAAAGCGTTTGAACAGCGTGCGTAGCGTGTAAGTTCTTGAAACCGAATGAATTCTCTAGAGGAACATCCATCCATGCTTGAAGCCGTAGACACCGTATTCGAAAGTGAGCTGTCGAGCCTCGATCTTCTGCACCGGGGAAAGGTCCGGGACATCTATGCTGTGGACGAGGCGCATATGCTGATCGTCGCCTCCGACCGACTCTCGGCATTCGACGTGGTGCTGCCCGATCCCATTCCCGGGAAAGGCGCGGTGCTTACCGATCTTTCGGTGTTCTGGTTCGGGCACACCGGTTCCATCGTCAGAAACCATCTGTCCGGGCTCTCGCTGGAAGAGGTGCTCCCCGATGAAAGCGAGAGACGGAGCGTCGAAGGG
>DATIPL010000848.1:0-3313 GCA_035471965.1 Gammaproteobacteria bacterium | reverse complement strand
CCCGATGTGATTCGGAGCGTGGTCGGCGAAGAGCTGATAAACGGTCTGGTGCTCGACAGCGACAGCCGCGTGATTTATTCCCTCGACCCCGGTTATCGAGGGAAGCGCATTGAGGACGTGTACAGCTTGGGTGGCGTGTCGTTTCAGCGTCTGCCGCGGGAGGGACTATATTTCGAAACCGCGAACGGACTGGCGAAGGTCACCCCGGTTTACACCATCGACCGCACCAGCCCCGCTTATTTTGCGGTTTTTGAAATCAGTACCCTGCAGGCGGAACGAGAAAAACAGTCCATTATTCAGCTTCTTGCTTTCGGATCCGTTTTCGTAACTCTGGTAACTGCGCTGTGCGTGTTTCTGCTGTTTCGTTCCACCGTCGAATCTCGCCTTCGTCAGACTCTCGAAGTGCTGGGCAAACTCAGTAACGGCGACCTTTCCGCGCGAATCGGTGAAAACCTCTCCAAGGATGAGATCGGCGTTCTCCAGGGCGAAATCGACGCGATGGCGCATCGGCTCGAGTCCCGGGATCGGGAAAAACGAGAGGTGCAGGCTGCGCAGAAGGAAAGCGAGGCGAGATTCAAGGACTTTGCCGGCACGGCGGCGGACTGGTTCTGGGAAACCGATCGGAATCTTCGAGTCAGCTATCTTTCGGATGGGTTCATGGAGAGAACGGGGGTCAGCTCCGAGGCACTGATCGGATACCGAATTAACGAGCTCAACATTTTCGCCTTCGACAATCAAAAGGAGGCGATGCGGTTCTTTCGCCACTTTCGCTCCCGTTGTGCATTTCACCAGGTCGAAACTCCGTATCTTACTGATAGTGGCGAGAAGCGCATCGCCCGAATCAGCGGCAAGCCGGTGATCTCCGAGAAGGGGGTGTTCCTTGGGTTTCGCGGCAGCGGTATCGACGTCACCGAAGAGTTCGTGCTTTCCAGCGAGCTCTCCTACCAGGCATCGCACGATGAGCTGACGGGACTGGTGAATCGCCGTGAGTTCGATATCAGGCTGCGGCGCGCCCTGAACAACGCGCGCGCGCAGAGCAGCAGCCACGCTTTGTGTTACCTCGACCTCGACCAGTTCAAGGTGGTCAACGACACTTGCGGCCACGTTGCCGGAGACGAGCTGCTGCGACGAATCGGAGCGGTGCTTCAGGAAACCGTGCGCAGAGGCGACACCCTGGCGCGACTGGGCGGGGATGAATTCGGCGTGCTGTTGGAACACTGCGATCTGGCCCAGGCGCAGCGGGTTGCCAAGGTAATTCTGAAAGCTGTGGAGGCCTTTCAGTTCGAGTGGGATGACTCGAGGTTCAAGATCGGGGTCAGTATCGGTCTGGTGCCTATCACGTCGGGCAGTGGAGACGTGACCGACGTTCTCAGCGCCGCGGATACAGCCTGCTACGAGGCCAAGGATCAGGGTCGAAACCGGTTCCACGTTTATCACGCAGACGACGAAGACCTCGTGCGTCGCCACGGCGAGATGCAGTGGGTCGGCCGAATCAACCGGGCACTTGAAGAAGAGAGGTTTGTGCTCTTCTATCAGCCCATCGTCCATATCGGAAATACTGATGTGCACGGAGAGCGCATGGAGCTGCTTGTCAGAATGGTGGACGAGCAGGGTGAGCTGTTGCTGCCCGGCCGATTCCTGCCCGCGGCCGAACGCTACGGCCTTTCCGCAAAGCTGGATCGATGGGTGGTGCAAAGCGCGATCCGATGGCTTTCCGAGCACCGCAAGTCGGCAAACCGGCTTGAGATGTGCTCCATAAACGTCTCGGGACACACGCTGAATGATGCGGGCTTCGTGGAATTCGTTGTCGGGCAGCTGCAGGCTTTGCGCGTTCCACCGTCGCTGGTTTGTTTCGAGATAACCGAAACGACGGCCATCGCCAACCTGAAAAGTGCGGTTGCATTTATGAAGGAACTGCACAATTTCGGCTGCAGGTTCGCGCTCGATGATTTCGGAAGCGGCGTTTCGTCCTTCGCTTATCTCAGATCCCTTCCGGTCGATATTCTCAAAATCGACGGCCAGTTCGTGCGGGATATGGCAACGGATGAAGTCGATGCCGGTATGGTGACGGCAATACACGAGATCGCCCGGGTGATGAACAAGGAGACGGTGGCCGAATTCGTCGAGAGTGAAGCGGTGCTCCAGAGGCTGGAACAGGTTGGCGTCGATTTTGCCCAGGGTTACGGGGTCGGTCGGCCGGCTCCCCTGGACGGCCTCGAATCGGATCGTTTCCTGAACGAGGTGGCGGCGGAGGGCGGAAAGCGAAGTCGTCGTCCGACCCGGCGCAGTGCTTAGCCGTTTACGGCCGTCAGCCGTGGTCCTTCGGCGAGGGAAGGATCAGGTTCGCGACCACCCCTAAAATGCCGGCGAGGCCGATCCCGGAGAGCGCCCAGTCCGCTGTCCCTACGGAGAGCCCGCCAACGCCGGATACCAGGATGATGGCCACTATCGTGAGTTTCCGAGGCTCGAGCAGATCATCGCCGGACTTCACCAGGGTATTGAGACCGACGACGGCAATGGCGCCGAAGAGAATGATCAGAATGCCGCCCATCACCGGGGTGGGGATGGTTTGCAGCAGGCCACCCACCTTACCCACGAAGGCCAGCAGAATGGCGGCGATCGCGGCCCACGTCATCACCGCCGGATTGAAGGCGCGCGTCAAGGCCACCGCCCCGGTGACTTCCGAGTAGGTGGTATTCGGGGGGCCGCCCAGAAATGACGCCAGCGAGGTGGCGAGGCCGTCACCGAGCAAGGTGCGATGGACGCCGGGCGTCTTGAGGTAGTCCCGTCCGGTTACCGAGCGAATGGCGAGCACGTCGCCGAAATGCTCGATTGCCGGCGCGATCGCCACCGGGACGATGAACAGCACCGCCTTCCAGTTCCACTCCGGAGTGACGAACTCCGGCACCTGGAGCCAGGCCGCGTCTTTCACGGGCGCGAAGTCCACCAGCCCGAGCAGCAATGACGCCAGGTAGCCCGCGCCGATGCCGAAAAGTATGGACAGCAGCCTGAGGATTCCCCTGCCGTAGAGTGAGGCGAGCACCGTTGCAAGCAGCGAAATGGCGGCAACGCTCATGGCCGTGCCGTAGGGAACCAGCACTGCGGCGCCATCGCCGGTTTTTCCCATGGCGAGGTTGGCGCCGACCGGGGCGAGAATGATGCCGATGACCATGATCACCGGCCCGATGACGACGGGAGGAAGGAGCCGGTGCAGCACTTCGATTCCGCCGACCCTGACGATGATGCTGAGCAGTATATAAACGACTCCGGCTGCCGCGAGCCCGGAAAGGGTAGCCGCCAGGCCCCAGGTCTG
>DATIPL010000847.1:0-4334 GCA_035471965.1 Gammaproteobacteria bacterium | reverse complement strand
GGGGGGCTTATCGACGTTGCCTACGAGCGCCGGCCAGGAGGTTACAACCGCAACGAAATGCTTCGACACATCGAGCGCATTGACGACAGCTTGATCGAGATTTTCAAACGCGCCGATGCCTCGGGGGCCGCGAGCAACATCATCGCCGACAAGATCGCAGAAGAACGATTCAGAAAGCTCGCAGCAACCCAATCGCCAGGGATTGGGAAAGGAGCGCTGCGCGGTAAAAAGACCAAGCTGCCGCAGCCCGAGACACGGTCGAGTTACAACGGTCCCGGGACGATTTACGCTCCCCCGTTCTTCCCTGAAGCGTCGTAGCCTTTCCCAGTCGGCCCGCACTCCCCTTCCGCTCGCTCGGGCGGATCCCCACTGTTGTCGGACCCGGTCCCGAGGTTATAGTAAATTCGGTGAAGTGGCTCGTCGGACTGGCCTGCGATCCGAAACGACGCGCCGGGGAGAGTGACTCGGGCCGTGGTGAAGACTTTTCTTGTGCTTGGCCTGCTGTCGTTCAGCCTGGTGCTGACATCCGTCTCCAGCGACGTGAGCAGCGCGGAGCGGACTCTCGAGCCGACGCTTCAGACCCACACCGGGCCCTGGTACGAGCCCGGGGCGCCCGAACTCAGTAGCTTGTGGCAGCCGGGAGATCCCGGCAAGCCCCTTCACCTCAAAGGGACGGTCTCGAGCACCCGGGGCATCCGGCTCGAGGGGGCGCTGGTGGAACTCTGGCATACGGACTCCGGCGGAAACTACCCGCCCCTTCGGGCTGCAATCCGCACCGAGGCGAACGGGAGTTTCGCCATCCGCACGCTGCTGCCGGGTCACCATCTGGGCTACCGAGCCCGGCACATTCACTTTGTCGTGACTCATCCAGATCACCATCCACTGGTTACCCGTATCTACTTTCTGGGCGATCCCAACATGGACGAGGCGCTGTTCCCCGAGCTCGCCATCCTGCTCGAGGAAGGATCGATCGACGGCGATACGCGGCTGTTCGGAAATGTGCAGTTCGTGCTCTTGCCGTACTGATCGGACTGTCGGGTAAGACTCAAAGGCAAGTACCCGCACCGTCTGGCAATTTTCTTCAACTGCCCTATTGCGATCTCGTCACCGAGTGCGCGCAGTCTTTGCGAACAATCCCGGGAAGATCGCGGGGTGGATCTCGTTCGAATTGAGGCGCCTAATATGAGCTGCCGATAGCGGCACCATCGAGGAGGAGAAGGAGATAAGACAATGAAAAATATCGACACTTACCGGCGACTCGAAGGCAGACGGCAGCGCAGGCTGCGCTCCCGAAACGTCGCGGTCGCCGTGGCGGGGCTCACGCTCGCCATCTGGATCGGCGAAGGATGGGCTCAAGGCTGGGCCCAGGGACGTCCGCCGGAGCTCGAGAACTCCCCGCTCGCGCCCCATGCAGGCAGACTCACCGTAACGCCACCCGACGAGATCCCGCTCGACCGCATTCAAGTTCCTCCGGGATTCAAAGTCGAACTCTGGGCGCACGGAATGCCCGGCGCGCGCATGATGGCTCGAGGGGACAAGGGCACCATTTTTGTCGGCACCCGACACATCGGTCGGGTTTATGCGGTGACCGACACGGGCAGTGCTCGGACAACGCGCATCATCACCGAAGGGCACACGCAACCGAATGGCGTCGCCTTTCGTGACGGCAGCCTCTATGTGGCGGCCATCAACAAGATGATGCGCTTCGACGGAATCGAGGACAAGCTGGAAAACGTCCCGGCCCCGGAAGACCTCACCAAGGGATTCGGTCTCCCATCGGACGGACATCACGGCTGGAAGTTTCTCGCCTTCGGTCCAGACGGCAAGCTCTACGTGCCCGTGGGCGCGCCGTGCAACCGCTGCGAGATTCACCCGGACATCCACGGCAACATCCGGCGCTACAACCCGGACGGGACGGGAATGGAGATTGTCGCCCGCGGGGTGCGAAACTCCGTCGGCTTCGATTTTCATCCCAACACCGGCGAGCTCTGGTTCACCGACAACGACCCCGACTGGCTGAGTGAGCACGGACCGCAGTGCGAACTGAATCGCGTCTCTCAGCAGGGTGAGAACTTCGGTTTTCCCCGCTGCCATGGTCACGGGGTGATCGATCCCGAGTTCGGCCGACCGGGCTCCTGCGACGGCATTACGCTGCCTGCGGGTCTGATGGGCCCGCATACGGCGCCGCTCGGGATGCGTTTCTACACCGGCAACATGTTTCCCGAGGAGTATCGAGGGGCCATGTTCATCGCCCGGCGCGGCTCCTGGAACCGCACCACCAACCTGGGGTTTGATGTCGTGCTTGGGCAGCTCAGCGCGGACGGCAAGCGTGCGGCGATTTCGCCTTTCATGACCGGGTTTCTCGACACGGCCAAGAACACCTTCTGGGGACGCCCGGTGGATGTCCTGGTGATGCCCGACGGCGCGCTACTGGTTTCCGACGATCACAACGGCGCCATCTACCGCATTACGTATGAGGGTTAGGACTGCCGCAAAGCGGTCCGTTCTCAGCCTGGTCGTGATCTCGGGCGCCTGCGCGGCGGTGGCGGCAGAAACACGCGCTGATAACGCCGCGCTCGAAACGAAGATAAGCGCCTGCGCCTCTTGTCACGGCACCGACGGCAACTCGACGAGGGAGGGGGTTCCCTCCCTCGCCGGGCAGCCGGAGAAGTTTCTCGTCGACCAGCTGATCCTGATCCGGGAGGGCGTGCGCCGCTCCGAGTTGATGCGCCCTTTTGTGCGTGGATTCGATGACGCCACGATTATCGCAATCGCGAAACACTTTTCCTCCCTGCCGGCGCGCCCGGCTGAAGGACCGCGGAACCCGGTGCTCGCCGCCCGCGGCCGGAGGCTCGCCGAGACCGGGCATTGCGGAGGCTGCCATCTGTCCGACTTCTCGGGCCGTGCTCAGATCCCGCGCCTCGC
Organism: Gammaproteobacteria bacterium; assembly: GCA_035471965.1. Taxonomy (GTDB): domain Bacteria; phylum Pseudomonadota; class Gammaproteobacteria; order HK1; family HK1; genus CAMYJH01. Next base: position 1,409 of record DATIPL010000847.1, on the reverse strand, counting down.
CGGCCAACGCCAGGATTATCTGGCGGCGACGCTCCGGGCTTACCGGGACGGCAAGGCTTCGAGGCCCGACACCACCATGAACAATATTATGTACGGCGCGTCCGACGAGGAAATTCGCGCGCTGGCGCATTTTCTCTCCCATGCGGCGGTGACTGATTGAAGTATCGAGACGATCCGAGGCTCATGTTCTAAACGGCCATGGTGAAAAGGATTGCCCGCGTTGCAGGGACGCTTTTTCAATCTTCACACCTTGTTCTTCTCTATCGGCGTCAGCGGTTGACAACCGTGTAAACTGCCGGTCCGTTGATTGTCCTTATGCAGGTCAGAGCGTGCATTCATGTCCATGCTGATCCAAACATCCATCTTCCTCGGGGCGGCTGTTTGCGCTGTGCCGTTGTTCAAACGATTGGGCCTCGGCGCGGTGCTGGGATACGTTGCCGCCGGCATTGCGATTGGTCCCTGGGCGCTGGGACTGGTGGGTGAGGTCGAGAACATCCTGCACTTTGCCGAGATCGGCGTTGTGATGCTGCTGTTCATCATCGGTCTCGAGCTTCAGCCTTCGCGGCTTTGGGTTCTGCGCAAATCCGTATTCGGGTTGGGTGCGGTTCAGGTCGGCGTGACGGCGCTGGTCATCGCCCTCCTCGCTCGCGCCACGGGCCTGCCGTGGTCCGCTGCAATCATCATCGGGCTGGGATTGTCGCTCTCTTCGACTGCCTTCGCCCTGCAGATACTGGCGGAGAAGAATCAGCTCACCACCCGGCATGGGCGCTCGGCCTTTTCTATCCTGTTGTTTCAGGATCTCGTCGTGGTACCGGTTCTGGCCGTTGTCCCGCTACTGAGCCCGGACGCGACCAGAGCGTATTCCAGCGATCCCTGGGTGGGCGCAGTGAGCGCGCTTGGTATCGTTATCGCGGTGGTGGTCGTCGGACATTTTCTCGTCGGCCGCGCGTTCAAGTTCATCGCGGCGACGGGGATCCGCGAAGTCTTCACCGCGGCGTCGCTTCTGCTGGTCATCGGCACCGGGCTTCTGCTCGAATCCGCCGGGCTCTCCATGGCGCTGGGCGCTTTTCTGGCCGGGGTCCTCCTTGCCGATTCCGAATACCGACACGCGCTCGAGGCCGATATCGAGCCGTTCAAGGGGTTGCTGCTGGGGCTGTTCTTCATCGCCGTCGGCATGTACCTGGACCTCGGCTTGGTTCTCGAGCACCCCGCCCTGGCCGTCGGGCTCGCGCTGGCGCTTCTGCTGGGCAAGTTCGTTTTGATCGCCATTCTCGGAGTCGCCACCGACAAGGGTCTCGACGCGTCGCTCAAGCTCGGCGCCGTGATCGCCCAGGGCGGGGAGTTTGCTTTCGTAATTTTCAGTGCCGCTATCGGAGCGGGCGCCCTCGATACGGAGACGGCCGCCCTGC
>DATIPL010000846.1:0-3921 GCA_035471965.1 Gammaproteobacteria bacterium | reverse complement strand
GCCCGACCGATCTGGCGTATTCCGGTATGGAAAATCGTCTTCGCAAAGGAAAAATACGTCGTATCGGCATCGAGCTTCGTGCGCAAGAAGGTCGAGTCTTGGATGGGCCCGTCCATGATAATACAGTGAAAACATGTAAGTCGTCGTAGCATCGGTGTCTACGAGAAAGTATTTGTTGGCCTCGACAACTGCCCGCTCTTCGCGTTCCCTGTGTTCCTCGGCAATTTCGACCAGCTGTTCGGGCGTCAATCTGCGGTCGATATGGTGGTTCTCCCAGTACTCTCTTCCATACTCGGGCATCCAGACGGTGTCGTACCTCTCCGCCAGGCGTCGAGTAAGCGTGGTCTTTCCGGTGCAGGGCGCTCCAAGGAAGACCACCCAGACAACGAGGTCCCGGTAGACCACTGGATCCACGAACTCCCGGTTTGCATACGGTTTCGCGCGGACTGACGTTCCCGATACCGGTACCCGGCGCCTTTCGGGGTCGATGCGCCGATCGGTAGCCCTCAAGGCCTTGCTTATATGCTCGCCGTAAAACTCGCTCGAATAAAAATGGGTAACGGCATAACCGTCCAGGCGAGAACGGATGTAATCCTCGTGAAGATGTCTGATCTCCGGCGTATCGCCGACGAGGCCGGGCCCATCCCATGCCTCGACTATTCTGACCTCGGGATAGAGCTTTCGAATCCAACCGGATCTCACCCGAAGGGGGATGCGCGTTGTTTCGGGCGAATCATAAATCATCACGATCAGCTCATCGACCTCCGACAGGGCCATCTCGATCAGATACTGATGCCCCCTGTGAAGCGGAGCGAATTTCCCCAACGTCAGCCCCCTGCTCATCGAATCTTTGCCTGTATGAATTTTTCCACGCGAAATAGCCGCCGATGGCAAGTATTAGAAAGATAAGATAAAGACCAGTTGTCAAGTAGAGCGACTTGTAGAGATAGATCGCGATTGCCCCCAGGTCGACAATAATCCAGAAAAGCCACGATTCCAGCTTTTTTCTTGCAATCAACCATTGAGCGACGAGGCTGGTTGCCGTGGTAAATGCATCGGGATACGGCACCGAGGCGTCGGTGAGCGAGCTCATGGCGAACCCGGGGCACCGGATAGAAGCGGATATTCGCCGAAGCGCGTCGATTAATTCGCAAGCGCCCGAAACAGAACCACGCCCCCGAGTACGATTACCGCCAGGCCCCAATACATGGCGCTGTTTCCCGCCGCGGTCTGCTCGCGGTCGATACAGCATTCCGCCGGATTCTCCGGGTCGTAGTACACGGGTACGGTGACGCCCGTTTTGTAGCGGCCCTCCAGCTCTCTCGCCAGGCGCTTGGAGCGAAACGTCATCCGGCCTCCGGGACGAATGGTGTCTCCGGTGTAGTCCGTCCCCTCGACCCGATAACGGTACCGGATGCTGGCAAAGAAATCCCCGAGGTAGCTGCGGGTCAAGCTGAACGACAACACCTCCCCCTTGGTTTCGGGCCAGGACCGCGCCTTCTCCAGCTTTCTCGAAGCGCCGAGCTCGCCGAAAACCACCACAAGCCCGCCGGCCACGATCAATACGGCAACCAGGAAATTCATGAAATGAAAACCAACCGGCTACGCGCAGCTTCGAGAGACACGACCCGGCTCACTCGCCGATCGCGTTTTCGAATCCGCGCGCACGCCGGCGGATAACCCGCGTCTGCTGATGACGCGGGCAATACCGCGGCGGCGCTTTTCCGAACCTCACGCGCTGTCGGCGGTGGACTTTTTCGACGACTTGCCCGACGGCGCCTTCTTTTTCGCCGGCACTTTTTCAGACGGTGTTTCGACCGATGATTTTTCCTCTACCGGTGTTTTCTCCGCGGATGACTCGCCGTGAGTCGATCGATGTCCGGCAAAGACATCGCCGATACGCCGCCACGCCTCCTCAGCGCCCCGGGCGATCTCGTGCCAGGCCTCCTCGGCCGCGTCCTCGATGCGCCGAACCTGCTCCTGCGCCTCCTTGCGATGACGGCGCAGACTTTCGATCTGCTCCCGCAGCCGAAGCCTGGCGCCGGTTTCGGCTTTTTCATACGCGTCCTCGAGCTTTTTGATGTCCGCATTCCAGTCGTCGAGCCTCTTCTTTACCCGTTCGACGTATTCGTCTCTCTTTGCCATTTCCCGCCCTCCTTAGTCGTATATGGGGTCTGAAGACCGGAACGGCGCGCCGTTCCGGAACAGGACTGCGCCCATTATATTTCAACAGGACAGGCGGGCTGAACGGGGGGCTTACTTGGAACGCACCAGCCGCTCGGCCATGAGCTTGATGAGACGTATGGAGACTGCCGGATGGGCGGCGAGCAGGCGCTCGAATTCCGCCGCGTTGAACACGCAGGTCCATACGGTTCCCACCGCCTGGACCGAGGCCGCTCTGGGCGTGCCGGTCAGCGTCGAGAGCTCGCCGATGAAGGTGCCCTCCCGGTCGTCGAATTCAATCAGTTTGCCGCCGCGCTCGATACGCACTTTGCCCTGAAGCAGCAGGAAGGCTTCATAGGAGGCATCGCCCTCGTGGCAGAGGTACTCTCCGTCCTTGAATCGGGCGAAGTGCCGGGTGAGATCCGCTCGGTTGAGCAACGACGCCCACAAAGGATCCATCACCGAATCGATAACCGGGCGCACCTCAGCGTCGTCATGATCGTGCCGCTCCATCGTGGTGGGTTCCTCCACCACCACGAGGCCGGTGGCCTTTTTCAGCAGCTCGAGCACCTCCGCGGCGCCACCGGGTCGTTCGGCCGGATCATCGCGGACCAGGCTCATTATCAACTCGTCGAGCTCCTCGGATACGCTGATGCATTCGGTGGACAGCGGGGGCAGAGAAGGCTCCTTGCCCGTGGCGTCCTTCTTGATCTTCTCTGGATGCTTTGCCAGGTTGTAACCGGTCCGCAGCGCCCAGGCCGTGGCGCCGACCGCCCATAGATCGGTGCGCGTATCCATCCTGTCCAGCTCCATGCGCCACTGCTCGGGCGCCTGGTAGCCGCGCGATCCTGCTCCGACGGTCCGTGCCGGGCCCTGACTCACCTGCACAGCCTGGGAAATCCCGAAATCGAGAAGATGGTAACCGCCTCGACCGTCGTTCATGATGTTTGCCGGCTTGATGTCCAGATGCAGAATACCGGCGCGATGGGCCACCTTGAGCGCACGAAGCAAGTCCACCAGCAGTAGCCAGGTCTCTTCATCATCCAGGCTGAACTTCGATCTGAAGGCATCGGCAAGTGAGCCGTGTCGGTATAGATCCATGACAAAAAAGGAGAGCCGCTCGTTGACCGTCCAGTCATAGACTCTGGGAATGTACTCCGACCGCATGGACAACAGTGCCGAAAGCTCTCGGCGTATGAAAGCCGTGGTATCGAATTCAGCGATGGGGTTGAAAAACTTGATGGCAACGACGCGCGGCGGGACCTCGGGCGCATCGTTGTCCGGCTCGATGCATTCAGCCACCCAAACGCTGCCAAAGGCACCATTGCCGATTCGCTTGTGAAGCCGGTAGCGGTGCCGCCCGCGGATGAGTTGGTTGGCCTCGAGCTTGGAGAGCTCTGAGGTCGTCCGGGGGCTCTCCACCGGTATCGCAGAAAATAAAGTTTCTTCCGGAGTCAAGGAAGGAATCGTTCCCGTCAATCCCATATTTGAGTATCGAACCTGGGATCGAAACATTCAATGAATGTTTGCAGCGCCGTTTCCGCCCTCGAGCCCGCTGGTCTCCCCACCGGCAGGGCCGGCGGCCGCGCCGGCAATTCCCGACCTGGAAGACCAGCGGCTGTTTGCGCTTCGCCCGGCGATATATGATGGATGCGTGGGATGTGCCCGCTTGCGTACACGAGACGTGAAGCCATGAAGAAAACAGTCTTCGCCGCGGTGCTCGCGGCCGCCTTATCCGCCTGCGGCACCGGCGATCCC
>DATIPL010000845.1:0-4568 GCA_035471965.1 Gammaproteobacteria bacterium | reverse complement strand
GCCCGTTGCCCGGGATCATTGCCGTCATAGTTCTCCAGTCGCGCCCGAAGCGGAGAGATGACCGCCTCGAACGGCGGAGCGGTAGAGCTGTCGAAAAAGCTGAGTCGAGCAGGCGTACGCGTTTCCAGGCGCTCGATGATGAAGCCGACCGAAGGCTCGCCGTCCCGGGAGAAAAACGGCAGCGCGGGCAGCACGAACTCTCCCTGATCGTCCAGTCCCAGGGTAAGCGACGCGTCATCCAGGAGAATTTCACCCAAGCGTACGCTTTCGCCTTTCTCGAAAGCCACCGTGCTCAGGCTTATTCGGCCGCCGCCGAAAGTCGCCGAAGGTTTCCCTTCGAATTCCGCGAGGGAAACCTCGTTTGCGCTGACGAGATCCGCGCGCAGGCCCGAACGCGCAGAGATTGTGGCGGCGCCCACCTGTATCGCGCCGGTCTCGAGCTCAGCCTTCACCACCGCGTCCGAGGCCGTCGCCCCGGAGGCGCTGAGCGAGCCGACGCGGTAACCGTCGTTGTCGTTCCCGCCAACGGCGCCGATCTCGATGTTCAGGAACTGCAGGATACGCTCGTCGGGCGTGCTGTAACTGAAGATACGAACGCGCCCGCCGTCGGCCGCAAGTTTGCCCGCGGCGTTTCCAGCCGGATGCGCCACAGCAACGTCCTGCAGAATCAGCCGCGCGCCGTCTGTCAGGGCGGCTTCAAGGCTATCCAGCCGTCCCGCCACCGCTGACGTTTCACTCGCGCCGGACAATTCTATGCGGCTCAGCTCTAATCCCGTGGCCTCGTAATCCGCGCCGGCCGCACGGTCGTGAACGACTCGCGCCGCATGCGCGGCATCGATGCGAAGACCGTCGGGGAAGCGACCGGATAGCTCGCCGAGCTTCAGCGCCTCGACCAGCAAGACACCGGCGTTGGCGTCCGTGTAGCGGGCGCTGTCCGCGTCAATGCGCTTCGCCGAAAGCCCGCCTTGAAAAGTGATCTCCGTTTCGTTCAGCTCCGCAAGCGCGAACTCGAGCAATCCGGAGCCGCCGCTGCGGTAACGCATCGACCCGAGCTTCACCGTGCCCGCATCGATTCCCATGTCGTACTGAACTGAAAAATTCGATCCCTCGCCGCTTTCGATTTCGATCAGGGTTTCACCGAACCTGCCATAGGCGAAACGGTCCGTGCCCAGATTCGAGGCTTCGATTCGCCTGGAGCCGATGGACAGGCGCTGGGCGTGAACAGCGCTCGCTTCCCAAAGGGGATCGCCCGATATCGCCTGACTCAGGCTTTCGGCGACGGCGACGTCGGAAAAAACCTCTCCGGAGGCGGACACTGCCGCGCTGGAAAACGAAAGATTCGAGCCCCAGGTTTCGACAACGCCGTTGCCTTGTCGCAGGGACGCAGCAGTCAGTGCTCGAGCTTTGAACGGCGCTTCGACGCCCGTCTCGACGCTTCGAGCGCGCGCCCGACCCAGATCGATGGACACTTCGTGAGAATCGAATCCGGCGTGCTCGACCTCCAGCTGATCGATCAGGGTTCCCTGGCCTGCGCGGATCTCGATCCCGCTGGCGATGAGCGAGATGAGCCGGGCGCTGCGCGAGGCGGTGACTTCCGCCGTTTCCGTTTCCGTTGCTTCCACGCTTTCGGTTTCGAGGCTGCCGATATGATGCCCGGCGCTACCGAGACGCACCTTTTCCAACACAACTCGGTGGGCGACGAGCGAATGGAGGCCGCGATCCAGCGCCTGCGCGACCTTGGCCGTCTCCGCGGTGAGCTTGCCCGCCTCGAATTCGTACCGGTCCCCCCCGGAGCGGTATCTGCAGTCGGTGCTGAAACGGGAGAGCTCCATCTCGAGTCGCGACTCCCCTTCGCGGCCTGTATCGATGCGCAGCAGATCGCCGCTGAGTCTGCCTTCTGTTTCAAGCTCGCTTGCATGACGAATTTCTCCGCTCCATTGGAACCCGCGAACAAGAATTCCGTAGGGCGCGGTGGTTGATCCCTGCGCGGCTTCCAGAGCGGAAGACGTCACGCTTCCGCGGGAGATGAATCTCGGCGGACCGCCTGCTACAGGCCAGAAGACTTCAGCGTCGCCGTTCCATTGCGCCGTAGTCCTGGTGATGCGGGTGCCCCCGGCATCGAGCTCCAGCCCATCGAACCCCGCGCTTCCCGACAAATCGGCGCGAACTGCGCCTTCACCCTGGACATACGCCAGACCGAAGGTACCGTCGCCATCTGCTGTACCGCCCACTGATGTCGGTTCCGCCAGCCCGAGCAAACGCCCGAATCCCCTTAGATCAAGCGCGCTCAGCTCGAATCGACCTTCGAAAACCGGCAGATTCTCGACCATTCGCGCCTGGCCGGCGAGCCTGAGCGAACCCTTGCCGACGAGGCCTTCCAGATGGAAAGCGACCCGGGCGCCGGCCTCCAGGTGCGAAAGGCTGCCGACGCTCAAACTGCGCAGCTCGACCTTTCGGCCAATCAACTCCGATAAACCGATGAATTCCAGATCCCGCAGAACCACTTCGCCGATGTCGATATTCAGCTTCCTGAGATCAGGGATGGCTGCGGCGCGGTCGGGGGGTTTCCATTCGGATGCCTGCAGCTGCGCCAGATCGACCCGCGCATCCTTTACCTGGAAATCGATGATGCGTATGTTCCCTTTGAGCAGTTCGGTCATATCCACGCGGGCGGTGACCTCGCCCCAGCGGATGGCGGGTCCGCCCGCCCGACCCACCTGGAAGCCCACGAGGGTCACCCGCTCGTTCGCCAGGCTGACGCGAGCGCCCTCCACGGAGGACACTACGCCATAAGGTGCGAGAGCGTGGGGCAACCCATAGCGGAGAAGCCCGGGAAGAGCCACGTACGCCAGGACGATGAGCGCAATGGCGGCTGAGATGCTCCACCCGACGAGACGCATGAGAAAGCCGAGACCAAAGCGTCGGCCCCGAGCGGATTTTCGCGACGAGCTCAAAGGCGACTTTATTCGCTGGTGAGGGGCGCAGATCCTAACACGGGCGCTTTTTACCAACGCCTGAGCCACCGCCGCACCGCGGCACGGTCAAACTCGAGATTCTGGAGGAAGAATGACGCGACTGCCGGAAACGGTGCACAGTGAGGAAACTCTCGGAAGACTGAAGAGCATTGCAACGCAAATCCTGTCGGAAGCGAAGCGTCGGGGCGCATCCTCCGCGGAAGCCGGTATCAGCACCAGCTCGGGTCTTTCGGTCACGGTGCGCATGGGTGAGGTCGAAACCATAGAGCACACGCGTGACAAAGGCCTCGGCTTGACCGTTTATTTCGGCAAGAAAAAGGGTTCCGCCAGCACCACGGACTTCAGCGACGAGGCCGTGAGCGACACCGTGCGCGCCGCCTGCGCCATCGCCCGGCACACGTCCGAGGATGACTGTGCCGGACTTGCCGACGCGGAGCTGATGGCCAAAAGCTATCCCGATCTGGACCTGCTGCATCCATGGCCGCTAACGCCCGAAGAGGCCATCGAGATTGCGCTCGAGACCGAGAACGCGGCCCGGGAACACGATCCGAGAATCACCAATTCCGAAGGCGCGGACGTGAGCCACCATGAAGGCTCCTACGTCTATGCCAACTCGAACGGGTTTCTGGGCGGATACGCCAGCAGTCGCCACGGCATCAGCTGTGCGGTAATCGCCAAGGACGGATCCGGAATGCAGCGGGATTACTGGTATAGCGTGGCCCGCAATGCGGGTGGCCTGGAGGCTCCCCCCAGGGTCGGCGAGAAGGCCGCCGAGCGGGCCGTGCAACGGCTCGGCAGCCGCAAGCTCTCCACTCGAACGGCCCCCGTGATCTATACGGCAGAGACCGCGCGCGGTCTGTTTCACCACTTCGTCAACGCGATTCGTGGCAGCAACCTATACAGGGAAGCGAGTTTCCTTCTCGATCATCTGGGTAAAAAGATTTTTCCAGACGGCTTCAACATCCGCGAGGAGCCGCACCTCAAGCGCGCCCTGGGTAGCGCACCCTTTGATAACGAAGGCGTGGCGACGCGCGCGCGAGACCTGGTAAGTGACGGTATTCTGCAGGGCTATGTGCTGGACAGTTACTCGGCGCGAAAGCTGGGCATGCAAACTACCGCCAACGCCGGCGGCGTCCATAACCTGGTGGTCGAATCCGATGACGTGAGCTTCGACGCCCTGATCAGAGAAATGAACACGGGACTTGTGATCACGGAGCTCATGGGAATGGGCATCAACGCGGTGACTGGAGACTACTCCCGGGGCGCCTGCGGCTTCTGGGTCGAAGGCGGTGAGATCCGCTTCCCGGTCGAGGAAATCACCGTGGCTGGAAATCTTCGTGACATGTATGCCGGCATTCGTCGTATCGGCAATGACGTCGACGTACGGGGAAACATCCGGACGGGCTCCGTGCTCATTGAGCGCATGACGATTGCCGGCGACTGAAAGCGGCATCGCAACCGGGGAATCGCGGTCGCGTCAGTCGGTCAGCTCGGCATCCGTGGATTCCCGCAGGCCGCGTTCCCGGGAATCGACGATATAGCGGCAGATTTGTTTGAAGACGTTTTCGTCGCCCGGGATATTCAGCACTACCC
>DATIPL010000844.1:0-5938 GCA_035471965.1 Gammaproteobacteria bacterium | reverse complement strand
CAGCACCGCGGTCAGGGAGCTGCTGTACTCGGCGGGGTTTAAGCAGAGGATTTCCAGACCCCACGCGCGCACCGCGCGGCGGGTGGCCTCCGCGTGGCGGTCGTGGCGGGCGAAGACGTTGTCGAGGCCTTCCTCGTCCAGCAGCATCCGGATCGATTCCCCCAGTCCGTAGAGCAGGTTGGTGGCGGGCGTATAGGGAAAGAAGCCGGACTGGTTGGCGCCGAACATGGCGCTCCAGTCCCAGTAGGAGCGGGTGAGCTTCGCCGACTTCGAGGCCTCGATGGCCTTTTCGCTCACCGCGTTGAAGCCCAGTCCCGGCGGCAGCATCAGGCCTTTCTGCGATCCGCCGACGGTCACGTCCACGCCCCACGCGTCGTGCCGGTAATCGATGGAGGCGAGCGAGGAGATGGTGTCCACCATGAAGAGCGCGGGATGACCGACCGAGTCGATGGCTTTCCGGATCGCTCCGATGCGGCTGGTCACGCCCGTCGAGGTTTCGTTGTGGACCACGCACACCGCCTTGATCTCGTTCTTCGTGTCTTTTTTCAATCGCTCGGCGATGCGATCGGGATGGGCGCCGGTGCGCCAGTTGCCGCCGATGAACTCGGGCTTCAGGCCCAGCTTCTGCGCCATCTCGTGCCAGAGCGTGGCGAAATGGCCGGTCTCGTACATCAGCACCTGGTCGCCGGGGGAGAGCGTGTTCACCAGCGCGGCCTCCCAGGCGCCGGTGCCCGAGGAGGGGAAAATCACCACCTTGCCCTGGGTCTTGAAGATCTTCTTCATGCCTTCGAGGCAGCGGCGTCCGAGGTCGGCGAACTCGGGCCCGCGGTGATCCACGGTGGGATAGTCGATGGCGCGCAGCACCCGGTCCGGCACGTTGGTGGGGCCCGGGATCTGGAGGAAGTGGCGTCCGGCTCGATGGCTCATGAAGGATGCGCTCCGGTAAATTCTACGGCGTTCGGGAATGGCCCGGAAAATACCACCGGGGCGGGGCAAAGAACAGGCGCGGCCGGCGGGGAAAACCCGGGCATTTTCTTGCCCCGCGGGCGGGGGCGTCGGGTATATTTCGCCTCATCGATCGGGCGGGGCCGGCGGGCGGAATGGACCGAACGGCGGCGTGCCCGAGACGGCCGAGTGGGGGTGGAAATGAGTGCTGTGGACTCCGGTCACCGACGCATGGGCGGGCGCGCCGCTCGCAAGGCGCTGCGTGCGGCGCCGACGCCCGAGGATGAAAAGCCGGTTCGCCCGGGCATGAGCGGCGGGCGCTACAGGCCCCTGACCGATGCCGACATGGCCCGCATCCACGAGGCCACTCTGGTGGTGCTGGAAAGCATCGGCCTTCAGGACGCGATCCCTTCCTGCATCGAGATGGTGACGAAAGCCGGCGGACGTTTGTCCGGTGAGGGCCGGCTGCTGTTTCCCCGCGCCCTGGTGGAAGACACGGTGGCCAGCGCGGCGCGGAACTTCACGCTTTTCGGTCAGGCGCCGGGGCGCGAGCTCGAGCTCACGGGTTACCGCATGTATTTCGGCACCGCCGGCGCGGCGGTGCACGTGGTGGATCTCGAATCCCGCGAGTACCGGGAATCCACCCTGCAGGATCTCTACGACATCGCCCGGCTGGTGGATGCGCTGGAGCACATTCACTACTTTCAGCGCCCGCTGGTGTGCCGCGACATGGTCGAGCCGCGGGATCTCGATATCAACACGCTCTACGCCAGCATCAGCGGAACCACCAAGCACGTGGGCACCTCCTGGGTGCTGCCGGAGCACGTGGAGGAATCGCTGCCGATGCTGCACCTGGTGACGGGCAGCGAAAAGACGTGGCGTGAAAAGCCCTTCGTCAGCATGTCGAGCTGTTTCGTGGTGCCGCCGCTCCGCTTCGCGGAAGACGCCTGCAGGACGCTGGAGGCGGGCGTGCGCGGCGGCATGCCGGTGCTGCTGCTGGCGGCGGGGCAGGCCGGTGCCACCAGTCCGGCGGCGCTCGCCGGCGCGGTGGTGCAGGAGATGGCGGAGTGCCTGGCCGGCCTGGTCTACGTCAACCTGATCAGCCCCGGGCATCCGGCCGTGATCGGTCCGTGGCCCTTCGTTTCGGATCTGCGCACCGGCGCCATGAGCGGAGGCAGCGGCGAGCAGGCGGTGCTGATGGCGGCCTGCGGCCAGATGGGGCGCTTCTACGATCTGCCCACGGGGATCGCCGCCGGCATGACCGACTCGAAGCTTCCCGACGCGCAGTCGGGCTACGAGAAGGGCTATACCAACAGCCTGGCGGCGCACTCGGGCGCCAACCTGGTGTACGAATCCGCCGGCATGCACGCGAGCCTGCTCGGCTGCAGCTACGAGAGCTACGTCATCGACAACGACACCCTCGGTGCCATCAACCGCACCGTGCGCGGCATCGAGGTGAACGACGAGACGCTTTCCATCGACACCATGCGCGACGTCTGCGTCGGCGGGCCGAATCATTTCCTGGGCCACGGTCAGACCCTGGAGCTGATGCAGCACGATTACGTCTACCCGCTGGTCGGCGATCGCACCAGCCCCAAGGAGTGGAAGGAGAAGGGATCCACCAGCGTGGTGGAGCGGGCGGCGAAAAAGGTGGGCAACATCCTCGGCTCGCACTACCCCGACCACATCACGGACATCGTGGACAAGTCCATCCGCGGGCGATTCGCCATCAAGCTCTCGCGGGCGAAGATGAAAAAATGAAAGCGTGCGACAGGGAAGCGTATTGCATCGGAGTAGTCGTAGGGCGCAATAAGCGAAGCGCATTGCGCCGATATTGTTTTGGGGCGAGGCGCTTGCGCATCTGTAGGTTAATGAAGAATTTGCCGACTGGATCCCCGCTTTCGCGGGAAGGGCAAGACGGGAGAGCATGTAGGGTGCAATAGCGAAGCGTATTGCACCGATATTGTCGCGGCCGGATCTTGCACACCGGTGATTCGATGAAGAATTCGTCTGCCGGATCCCCGCTTTCGCGGGAATGGCAACCAAAGTCTCGAACCGATTCGGGAACGAACCCATGGCGGAACGCACTCTGAGTATCATTACTCCGGCCAATGTCTGGTAACAACAGAGCATGTAGGGTGCAATAGCGAAGCGTATTGCACCGGACTAATGAGCGGTGTGCCCATCGACTTTGTCTGTTGCTCGGAGAGGCAGTCGCAGGGCGCAATAAGCGAAGCGTATTGCGCCGGATGATGATCGTCATCCGCGGCATCGAGAACGACGCGCGCATCGCACGAATCTCGGACGCTAGAAGGAGACACCTGTCATGAAATCCCACGCCCGGGTCGTGGTCATCGGCGGCGGCGCCATGGGCGTCGGGGTGCTCTATCAGCTGGCCAAGGCGGGCTGGTCCGACGTGGTGCTGGTGGAAAAGGGCGAGCTCACCTCGGGCTCCACCTGGCACGCGGCCGGTCTGGTCGGCCATTTCATCGGCAACCTCAACATGGCCAAGATCCATCTCTACGGATCGCAGCTTTATAAATCATTAGAAGCCGAAACCGGCCAGGCCACCGGCTTTCACGCCTGTGGCAGCCTGCGCCTCGCGCTCACCGACCAGGAAGTGGACTGGTTTCATTACATGGAAGGACTGCTGAATTACGTCGGCGCCGAGGTGCATCTGCTCGGTCACAACGAGATGCAGTCGCTGCATCCGCTGCTGGATCTGAAAGGTGTGAAGCTCGGCTGCTACACCCCGGGCGACGGTCACACCGATCCCGCCAGCAGCACTTACGCCATGGCCAAGGGTGCGCGCCAGCACGGCGCGGAGATCTATCGCCATACGCTGGTGACCGACGTGAAGCAGAGCAGGAACGGCGAATGGGAAGTGGTGACCGAGAAGGGCACCATCACCGCCGAGCACGTGGTCAACGCAACCGGATGCTACGGCCCGCAGACCTGCGCCTGGGTGGGGCTAAAAGTTCCGATCGTCAGCATGATCCACCAGTACCTGGTGACCGAGAACCTGGACGAGTTCCGCAGCCTCGACACCGAGCCGCCGGTGGTCCGGGATCCACGGGCGTCGTGCTACTACCGCCAGGAGCAGGACGGACTGCTCGTCGGGCCGTACGAGATGGAAGGCGCGGAGGCCTGGGGTCTCGACGGCGTCGACTGGGGCTTCGACATGGAGCTTCTGCCGCCGGACATCGACCGGCTGGAGACGTCGCTGGAGCGCACCGTGGATCGCATCCCTGTGTTCGAGAAAGCGGGCATCAAGCGCATCGTCAGTGGACCCATCACCCACACGCCGGACGGCAACTTCCTCCTGGGGCCCGCACCGGGATTGCGCAATTACTGGCTCGCCTGCGGCGCCAGCATCGGCGTCACACAGGGGCCGGGCGCCGGCAAATATCTCGCTCAGTGGATGATGTACGGCCAGACCGAGATCAACATGTTGGCCTTCGATCCGCGTCGCTACGGCGACTGGGCCGTGGGGGATTACTGCCTGAAAAAGTCCATCGACGAGTACCAGCAGATGTACCAGCCGGTGCTGCCGGGCGAGTACCGGGACGCGGGAAGGCCGGTGAAGACCACGCCGATCTACGAAAAGTTAAAGGCAAAAGGCGCGGTGTTCGCGGAGAACTTCGGCTGGGAACGGCCGAAGTGGTTCGCCGGGAACGGCGAGGCGGAGAAGTACGGCTACCGGCGCAGCAACTGGTTCGAGGCCGTGGGCGGGGAGTGCAGGGCGGTGGCCGAGCGCGCCGGCCTTCTGGATCTGAGCGCCTTTTCAAAATACGAGGTGAGCGGCAAGGATGCGGAAGCGTTCCTGAACCGCATCTGCGCCAACCGCATGCCGATGCGCGACGGCGGCGTGGTGCTGGCGCACATGCTGGGCGAGCCCGGCGGCATCGAGTGCGAGGCCACCATCACCCGGCTGGCATCCGACAAGTTCTATGTGCTCTCAGGCGCGGTGGCGGAGCTTCACGATCTGGACTGGATGACCCAGCACGTGGAGGAGGGCGAAGACGTCTCTATTAATAATGTGACCGCGGAGTACGGCTGCCTGGTGCTGGCGGGGCCGAAATCCCGGGAAATTCTTTCCCGACTGACCGACTCGGATCTTGGTAATGAGTCCTTTCCCTGGATGCGCGGGCAGGAGATCGACGTCGCCGGCGTGCCGGTGCGCGCGCTTCGCGTTTCCTACGTCGGCGAGCTGGGCTGGGAGCTGCACCACCCGATGGCGCAGATGGAAAAGCTCTACGACGCGCTGATGGAGGCGGGATCAGGGGACGGCATCGCCGATTTCGGTCTGTACGCGGTCAACGCCATGCGCATGGAGAAAGGCTACAAGGCCTGGGGCAGCGAGCTGACCACGGAGATTACTCCGCTGGAGGCGGGGCTGGATCGCTTCGTCAAGATGGACAAGACCTTCATCGGCCGGGACGCGGTGGAGGCCCGCAAGCGGGACGGGATCGATACCCGGCTCGTGTATGTCAGCGTGGATGCGGAAGACGCGGACTGTGTCGGCAACGAGGCGGTGTACGACGGCGAGCGCATCATCGGCATCACCACGTCCGGCGCCTACGGTTACCGCGTCGGCAAGAGCATCGCCTTCGCCTACGTGGAGCCGGACTACGCCAGGCCGGGCTCGAGCTTCGACATCGCCATCCTCGGCCGGCGCCGCAGGGCGACAGTCGAGCCCGCGCCGCTCTACGATCCGCAGAACGAACGGCTGCGGTCGTGATTTGATGTAGGGTGCAATGAGCATAGCGAATTGCACCGTACCGGGCGTGAAATTACGCCGGAGTCCGTAGTCCATAGGGCGCAATAAGCGAAGCGCATTGCACCGGAATCTGACGTAGGGTGCAATAGCGAAGCGTATTGCACCGTATCAGGTGTAAAATTACGCCCGAGTCCATAGGGCGCAATAAGCGAAGCGCATTGCACCGGAATCTGACGTAGGGTGCAATAGCGAAGCGTATTGCACCGTATCGGG
>DATIPL010000843.1:0-3936 GCA_035471965.1 Gammaproteobacteria bacterium | reverse complement strand
ACCGACGCCATACCGAAACCGTGATCCTCCAGCGCTTTCTTGGCCGCGTCAATGACCCTCGCGTCGTCGGCCAGCCCGAGATAATTGTTGGCGCAGAAGTTGATCACCTCCGCGCCGCTGCTCACCCGGATCTCGGCCCCCTGAGGCGTGGTGATGATCCGCTCGTCCTTGTATAGCCCGTCGCGACGTATCCCGTCTAGCTCGCTTTCGAGCCGCGCCTGACTGTTTCCGAACATGCTCAGCTCCTGCTCCAGTCGCAGACGACTTTGCCGCACTGACCGCTCTGCATGGCGTCGAAACCGGCCTGGAAGTCGTCGATGGATATCTCGTGGGTCAGCACCGGACGGAGATCCAGCCCGCCCAGTACCATTTGCGTCATCTTGTACCAGGTCTCGAACATCTCCCGTCCATAAATGCCCTTGATGTGAAGACCCTTGAAGATCACCTGATCCCAGTCGATCCGGGTCTTCGAGGGCAGAATCCCGAGAAGCGCGATTTTTCCGCCGTGATACATGTGGTGCAGCATGTCGTTGAAGGCTTGGGGATTGCCGGACATCTCCAGACCAATGTCAAAACCCTCGTGGATGTCCTGGGCGCGCATGGCGTCGTCAAGGCTTTCGCGCTGAACATTGACGAGATGTGTCGCGCCCATCTTTCCCGCAAGCTCGAGTCGATAATCGTTTACGTCGGTGACCACCACGTGGCGCGCCCCCATGTAGCGACAAATGCCGGCAGCGATGATTCCGATGGGGCCGGCGCCGGTGATTAGCACATCCTCGCCGACGATGTCGAACGAAAGCACGCAGTGGGCCGCGTTTCCGAAGGGATCGAAGAAGGCAGCGATTTCCGACGGTACCTGAGGCGGAATCAGCCACAGGTTCGACGCCGGCACCACCAGGTATTCGGCAAATGCACCATCCCGATTTACGCCCACTCCCAGTGTATCGACACACAGATGACGGCGCCCGGCGCGGCAATTGCGGCAAAGGCCGCAGGTGATGTGGCCCTCCGCCGACACGCGATCGCCCACCTCGTAATTGACCACTCCCGGTCCGAGCTCCGCGATTCGGCCGACGAATTCGTGGCCGATGACCAGGGGCGGCTTGATGGTGCGCTGAGACCACTCGTCCCAATTGTGGATATGTAGATCGGTGCCGCAGATAGCGGTCTTCTCCACTTCGATCAGCACCTCGTTGGTGCCGGGCTCGGGCACCGGCACTTGCTCCATCCGGATTCCCGGCGCGGCTTCGCGCTTCACCAGCGCCTTCATCGTGGCCATGTCACCCCTACCTCACGATTAGCGGCACCTGGCGCCGTGCCGCATGCTCTGGAACCATCTTGCGCCGATTGTAACGGATCGCGCTTAAGCCGCGGTGACCGCCTCGACTCATCGATAGAGGGCGGCCGGGCACTGTTCTCGAAAAATTGCTGTCCGGCAGTCCTTTTTGACTCCGCGGTGAGTACATTGCCTCTCGGGGCCGTGATAAATTGGTCGCTCTTTCAAAACGACATCCGCAGCTCGAAGGTTTCGAGAACATCTTGACACTGAGCAGACGACAGTTTGTCCTTGCCGGGGCCGCCACCGCGACCTGTCCCCGGATCGCATTTTCGCAACCCGGCTCCGCTGAAGAATCAGTCGTCGAGCACCTGATACCGGCTCCCGGCGAGACCGAACTCCTCGGTCCAGGGAAGGCTACCGCCGTCTGGGCTTACAACGGCGCCGTTCCGGGACCCGCCTTCAGGCTCAAGCTCGGGCAACGCGTCAACACCGTGCTCGAAAACCGCCTCGGCCGCCCCACAACTGTCCACTGGCACGGCATGCGGGCGCCCAACGGCATGGACGGGGTGCCGGCGCTGACTCAGCTGCCGGTCAGTCCGGGCGGCAGGTTTCATTACGCCTTTGAGGCGAAGAATCCGGGGACCTTCTGGTATCACCCGCACTTTCAAAGCGCGGAGCAGCTTGACCGCGGCCTTCACGGCGTTATCGTGGTGGAAGACGATCGACCGCCGCAGGTGGACCGCGACCTGGTGTGGTTGCTGGACGACTGGCGGCTGGATTCCGAGGGGCAGATAGTGGAGGACTTCGGCGATCTGCACGACGTCAGTCACCAGGGCCGCATCGGCAACACGGCGACGCTCAACGGCAGGGTCCCCGAAACTTTCGAGCTCATGAAAGGCGAGCGCATCCGTTTGCGTCTCGTCAATGTCGCCAACGCCTGGATTTTCGGCCTCGAGTTCACGGGCCATTCGCCTCGCGTCATCGCCCTGGATGGCCACGCCGTGACTCCGTATGTTCCGCAAACAGGCCTGGTGGTGATTGGACCGGCGCAGCGAGTCGATCTGATTCTCGACGCGACCGGAAGCCCGGGGGATCGCTTCGAGGTCGTCGATCGCTACTACCGCAATCGTTCTTTCAAGCTTCTGGACCTGGTCTATTCGGCTACGCCACTGAGATCCGAGGCGCCGCCGCTGGAGCCGCTTTCGGTACCTGAGCTTCCCGAGCCTGATCTGACCCGTGCGACGCGCCACGAAGTTACCTTCGCGGGGGGCGCCATGGGGGGCATGCGCAGCGCCCGTTTCCGGGGCGAAGAGACCGGCATCCGCCAGCTCGCCCGGGAGGGAAAGGTCTGGGCGGTCAACGGCGTGGTGGCGAGCCGCCACGACGAGCGTGCCTTGATTCAGATGCGCCTCGGCCGTTCATATCTCGTCGATTTCATCAACGACACCGCTTTTCCGCACCCGGTGCACCTGCACGGCCATCCGATGAAGCTATTGATGAATGCGGATAGAGAACCCGCGCAACCGGTCTGGCGCGACACGCTGCTGATTGCGCCGCGTACCAAGGCGACGGTCGCGATGGTGGCCGACAACCCGGGGAAGTGGATGCTTCACTGCCATATTCCCGAGCATCAGGAGGCGGGAATGATGGCCGTGGTCTCAGTCGCCTGAAGCGAACGGGTGTCGCGGAAATTGGTGAGAAAAACCGCGCGCGCCCCGGCGGGTTGGCAGCAGGCACACCCGCCCTCCGGCTGCGGTTTCGCACCGGAAAGCCTGACTTTATCCGCCGCCGGACCGATATCCGCGGTTTCAGCTCAGAGATTTGCCACGATCAGCGCGATCAGCAGCACGATCAAGGTGGCGCCCTGGGCGCCTACGCGCAGCATCATGAAATCTCCGCTGTGCTCTTGATCGTATTTCCCTCCGCGCATCATTGATCCGATGCCCGTGCCGAGGGCGACTATCGTCAGCACCATACCGAGCAGGATAAGTAAAGTAACCGCATCCATGGTCCCTCGCCTCCGTTAACGTTGCAGCGCCGACGTCTGCACGTACACGCCGGGCGCCGGAGTTACCACCCGGCGTTTCCTGCGCCGGGAACCTGGCCTTGACGCTACGCCCGCGGCATGCACCCGCTTTGATCCAGATCAAGCCGTAGCGGAATCGACGCCATGACGGCGAATCTCGTATTTGCGCCGGCAAATGCGCTGCGTTTCCCTGTTGCGGCGCGGTGTGCTTGAATGATCCCCGGCGGGGCCCCTTGGCTTTGCCGCGGAGAAGATCCCTCAGGAGAGCGATATGCCCATTGTTGAGCGCGATCCGTGGCGCATGCAGTATTTCGAGCACGTGTCCTGTCCGGACGATGTCATCATTCCTACCGACGACGAGCATGCCTACGAGCTCTATCCCGAACATCGCTGGATCTACAATAAACTGCTGGTGTGCGATACGCAGGGGATCCCGGGCGCCCCCCACGGCGTTCCCCCTCACGAATTTCCCGTCTTCAGCAAGCCCATCTACAACATGCACGGCATGGGCGTTGGCGGGCATATCGTTCAGTCAGAGGAGGATTTTGCCGCCAACATGCACGCCGGCCACATGTGGATGACCCTGATGCAGGGCGAGCACATCAGCTCCGACGTCGTTCTTCTCGGCGGC
>DATIPL010000842.1:0-1843 GCA_035471965.1 Gammaproteobacteria bacterium | reverse complement strand
GCCCCTTGAGGCGGCCATCCTCAGGAGCGACACTGGTGCCGGTCCGTCGACTCCGGAGCTTTGCCCATGTTTCTGTTCACAAAAAAAGCCGTTATGCCAGCCCCCGAAGAGGCGCTTCCCGGTCGGGATACGCCGTTAAGGGTCCCCGAACGCCACTTCGTCAACGGTCGCGCGCTGAAGCCACCGTATCCCCAGGGGATGGAGCTGGCGCTCTTCGGCCTCGGATGCTTCTGGGGCGCCGAACGCTGCTTCTGGGAGACTCGAGGGGTGCACGTTACCGCCGTCGGATACGCCGGCGGATTCACCCCCAATCCCACATACGAGGAGGTCTGCAGCGGCCGAACGGGGCACAACGAAGTGGTCCGCGTGGTCTTCGACCCGACGGCGGTCGACTTCCGCACGCTGCTCAAGGTCTTCTGGGAATCCCATGATCCGACCCAGGGCATGCGCCAGGGAAATGACGTGGGCACGCAGTATCGATCGGGTATCTATACTTACTCAGAGGCGCAGAAAGCCGAGGCCGCAGCTTCTCGAGAGGCCTACCAGCAGGCGCTGGTGAAACGGGGTTTCGGCCCGATAAGCACGGAAATAACCGAGGCGCCGGAGTTTTACTACGCCGAGGACTACCACCAGCAATACCTGGCAAAGAATCCAGCCGGTTATTGCGGGCTGGGCGGCACCGGCGTCGCCTGTCCCGTGGCAGTCTGACGTCTGGAGGTCGAGCCCTGCGGAATCCTCGGCTTTGATATTGCGAAGAGTGTGACGGAATTCACATAAACCGTCCGGGTCAAGCGTGGCCGCTCAGGAAATTGGGACTAGGATTTTAATTATGATAAATCCGGTCAAGGCACCAGAGGCCAGTGAAATGTCTTCAAGGAAACGATTCGAGTGGATCTTCAAGTCCGTGGTCGTCGGCGCCGCGCTTCTTCTCGCCGCGCCGCCGTTGACCTGGGCCGACCCTCCGCCGTGGGCGCCCGCGCATGGCTACCGCGCCAAGCAGAAAAACAAGCAAGAGTTCAAGGCGCGCTATCACCAGTATGACGAAGCGACTTACGTGCAAAAATCGCGCGAGTACGGAATTACTCAAAGCACCTGCAACCGCGAGGCGGTAGCCGCACTCGTTGGCGGCGCCGTCGGAGGCCTGGCTGGAGCTCAGGTCGGGAAGGGCGACGGACAGATTGCCGCGGCAGTGGCCGGCACCATCGTCGGAGTGATGGTGGGAAAGAGCATTGGCGAGCATATGGACCAGATCGACCAGGCATGCACGGGTCAGGCGATCGAGCGCGCCGAAGATTATCAGGCCGTGAGCTGGACAAATCCGGATACCGGCGCGCGTTATAACGTGGCGCCGACGGGAATTTACCAGATGAACGGCCAATATTGCCGGGGTTACGTCACCCGGATAATCATCGGTAACGAAATAGATACGCTCGAAAACCGGGCCTGTCGTCAGCCTGACGGCACCTGGCAAAAGGTGACCTGAGCGCTCCTTCTTCATTCGGGATAAAGCGCCGCCTTCGGGCGGCGTTTTTTTTGCAGCAGATGCATCCGAACGCCAATGGGCGACCCGGGGCGCCGCGCCCCTCCCATTGAACGACGCGCGGCTCGGGTACGCTCCGCCCGCGCCTTGAAGTACGCTATCGGCAACGCCCTCCCGACCGAGTAGCAACGATGTTCGGTATGTCCGCAAGCCAGTGGTTGATCCTGCTGCTGATCTCAGCGGTCGCGGTAACCACCGCAGTGCATGCGCTGTTGTTCAAACGCGATCCCAGGTCCGCTTTCGCCTGGGTTGCCATCTGCCTGCTGTTTCCGATCGCGGGCCCGGTACTTTACGCATTTTTCG